>CAUGKJ010000097.1 GCA_959600045.1 uncultured Haemophilus sp. | reverse complement strand
TACCTATTCAAGAAGACGATGATAAATCAGGAAAAGAAATTGAACAAATTTTAGCGTCTCACAACGAATGGGTGAAAGTGATTACAAACGATAAAGAAACCACATTACGTGAATTAACCCCAGCTAAAGTAACAGGTACATTAAGCGTGCCGGTTGGTCGTTTACGTAAATTGGCAATGGGTCCAGAATACTTAGCGGCATTCACTGTAGGTGACCAATTATTATGGGGTGCTGCAGAGCCAGTTCGCCGTATCTTAAAACAATTGGTGGTATAAGTTTCACTTTCACGACAAAGGGCGTATTCACTACGCCCTTTTCATTGGAAAATTATGATCAGAGAACCTCATTTTCATCAATTTGCTCTCGCAGAGTTATTGCCTTTTTTTGAGCAATTTCCGACACAATATCTTTCTGGCGAACGAAATATCAAATTAGCTTATCGTCATTTGGTTCAGCCTGAAAGTGCGGTCAGAAAATTGATGATTTTGGTCAATGGTCGAGCAGAAAATATGCTGAAATGGACTGAGTTGGCTTATGACTTTTACCAACAAGGTTATGATATTTTGCTTTTCGATCATCGAGGACAAGGCTATTCACAGCGTATTATTCCTCAAAAAGGGCATTTAGATGAATTTCGTTTTTATACCGATGATATGGCAAAAATCATTGAAAAAACGACCGCACTTTATGCTTATCAAGCCCAATATATTCTCGCGCACTCCCTCGGCGCGTTGATTTCCACCTATTATCTAGCCAATTACGATCACCATATTAAAAAGGCCGTACTTTCTTCGCCTTTCTTTGGCGTTCCCATGAAACACCCATTACGAGATGAAGTCATCATTGCAACGATGATGGCATTTGGTCAAGGTCATCGCTATGTTTTTGGTAAAGGACATTACAAACCGGCAGATTTAAACCTTAATGAACTTAGCCATTCTAAAACGCGAATGAAATGGATGAACCGAGTTAATCGAAAACGCGCTGCTATTCACTTAGGCGGCCCGACATTCCGTTGGGTACATTTGTGTTTAAATGCAATCAAAGCGCTCCCTAAAATTATTCCAAGAGTAGAAACACCTGTACTTATCCTACAAGCGGAAAAGGAAAAAATTGTGGATAACAAAAATCTGGAAAAATTGACCGCACTTTTCCCGCATGCAGAATCTATGCTTGTACCTCAAGCAAAACATGAAATCCTTTTTGAAAAAGATAACGTGAGAAAAACCGTGCTTGAACGCGTGAATCAATTTCTTCATTCTTAAAGTTATTTTTTAATCTGCATCAAGTTTTCATCAAATTTTATTAAAAACATCTCTTAAATCTTTACTCGTACTAAATAAGTGGTATCTTTATACTCGTTTATTTAATCGATTGCGTCACGGCCGTTATACGTGATGAATTATTTTTTGTTCATTTATCTAGGAGTTATCCTATGGAAAGTAAAATTCCAGCAGTAGAAGTCAAACTTGGCTTTAAATGGCAAGGGCTGCTGATAGCCGTCATCGTTGGGTTAGGGATTTGGTTAATCCCAACGCCAGAAGGCTTATCCGCAAAAGCATGGGGAATGCTAGCGCTGTTTGTGGCAACCATTGTGGCTATTATCGCTAAAGCAATGCCTATGGGTGCTGCAACGCTAGTTGCCTTGGTGATTAGTGGTTTGACTGGGCTTACACCAATTTCACCAAAACAAGGTGATGTAGGCATGTTATCCGGCTTTGCGAACGGCACAATTTGGTTGATTGCTATTGCCATGTTTTTATCTCGCGCGGTGATTAAAACCGGTTTAGGTAAACGTATCGCGCTTTACTTCGTTGGTCGTTTTGGTAAAAAAATGATGGGTGTGGCCTATGGTATGGCGTTGGCTGATGTTGTTATCGGTCCGGGTATTCCTTCAGCTTCTGCGCGTGGGGGCGGTATTATGTACCCTATTATGCAATCTATTGCTGATGCGTATGAGTCCAAACCGGGTCCAACCGCTCGTCGTGCAGGTGCATTCTTAGCGATTGCAGTCTCTCAAATCGATACCATTATTTGTACCATGTTCTTAACTGCCATGGCGGGTAACCCGTTAATTGCAGAACTTGCGAAAAGCCAAGGTGTAGAAATCACTTGGATGACATGGTTCTTAGGAGCAATCGTACCAGGTATTGTGAGCTTAATCGTCTTGCCTTATTTCGTGTATTTAATCTATCCGCCAGAATTAAAAGATACGCCTAAAATGGCAGAAATGGCACGTGAAGAATTAAAAAGTATGGGGCCAATGAGTAAAGCAGAATGGATTCTTGCCCTAGACTTTGTTCTTCTTTTATTCCTATGGACGGTGGGTGATTTAGTCTTCCATATCCCTGCAACGATTTCAGCATTTATCGGTTTAGTAATTTTATTATTAACCAATATTATGAGCTGGAAAAATATCGTGGCAGAAACCACCGCATGGGATACGATGTTCTGGTTTGCGGTATTGGTGATGATGGCAAATGCACTTAACAAATACGGTGCAATCACTTGGATTTCCACCCACATTTCCTCATCTGTGGGCGGTTTCAGTTGGCCAGTTGCCTTTACTATTTTAGTGTTGGTGTATTTCTATACCCGCTATTTCTTTGCTTCAGCCATGGCGCATATTTCCGCAATGTATCTCGCTTTCGTGGCTGCAGCCATCGCAGTGGGTACACCACCAATCATTGCTGCAATTGGCTTAGGTTACACCTCAACATTATCCATGAGTTTAACGCAATACGCAGGTGGTCCTGGCCCTGCTTTATACGGTTCAGGTTATAACTCAACCGGTCAATGGTGGGGCGTGAGCTTTATTGTTTCCATCCTCTCATTAGTGATTTGGTTTGGTGTGGGTGGATTATGGATGAAACTCCTTGGTTGGTGGTAATCCTTATTAATTTATTAAATCCCTAAAAAATGACCGCACTTTGATTTAAATCTCAAAAGTGCGGTCATTTTTATCTGTATTTTGAATTAATCATCCCAGTCATCATCCCAATCACGGTGTTTTCTATGGTGGTGATGTCTTTTATGTTTTTTATGATGGCGATATTCTCTGTCATCGTAGTCTCCGCCTTTATTCACTTGACTACCGATTACACCACCTAATGCCGCGCCGCCGAGTGTTGTGGCAATATCACCACCTAATAAACCACCGGCTACGCCGCCGATTGCTGCACCTGTTGCAGTATGACGTTGTTGTCTGTCCATTTCACAAGCGGTTAAGCTTCCTGCTAATGCAACAATCACTAACCCTTTCATCAATTTAGATTTCATAAATCTACTCCTCTATTTTTGTCGGGATTGCTTGCTAAGCTCTTATGCAATCCAGCGTGTAAAAGCATTCCTTTTACGATTGCTTTGACTGTGAGGAAAATTAGTAAGTTCAAATGGCTTGTTCAATTGGTTTAAGAATGAACAATTTTTGGTATGATTGCTGAGAGGTTTAATTGGTGATTAAATCAGATGTTGTAAAATACATTTATACTAATTGAAGTTAAATCTCAAGTAATAAAATAATGAGCAAGAAAATGAAAAAAAATATACTAATACCTTTATTTACACTACTAACTTCTTGTACTTCAGATGTCAATGATCCCATAGTTAGGTTTTGGAATAACGGAGACGGAGTAATGCCATCTCAAAATGAAATGGAGGCATATAGTCTATGTATACGTAAATCTGAAGAAATGTATCCCCAATCAATAGATTCTGATGGTTCTAAAAGAGTTCCATATACAAGAACCTGCATGGAGCAAAAAGGATACTGGTAGTATAGATGATTATTTAATATAAAAGGAATATTCTTTATAGGAAAGGAGAAAGGTGGAATCTATACTTACCATCTAAATAAATAATGATTTTAAAAATATTAAAATTTTTTATAGCTGTTGCATTCATCTTTTTCTTGTTTATGGTGATAGTTCAGTTAGATATGGGAAGGAATAATTTACAATATGCAGTTCTTATGAAAGAAGCTTTACTTATGTCTCTAAAATTTCAGGTAGTTGCTTTGCCGATATATCTTCTCTTTTTTAAACGAGATTAGAGTAGTTGGAATGAATAAAATATTTTGGAGATAAAAAATGAACAAGATAAATCTCTGTATCTTTTTGCTTTGTAGTATTTTGACTGCATGTGTTTCTTCTAATAGTTATTTTGTTCGATTCTGGAATGGGGATGCTATATCTGATATGACTCCTGAGGAGGAGAAAAAATTTGATCTATGCTATGAGAAAACTAAAAATTTACCAAGAGGAACAGCTGAGGAAAGGGGAAAAGCAAGTCTTGCTACATTAAAATGTATTGATGACGAAAAATAGCTAGGTAGGGTGCATTGATTTGAAAATCCATGCATATTTAATAATTTAATTCGCACGTGAATCTTTTGTTTAAACAGCTTAAAACAATAATTTGAATTTCTCGAGGAAAACATGCTTAATAAGATTAGAAAAAACTCATGGTTTAGCAATCTAGCGTTATTTTCTCTTTTATATTTATTGTTTATATCTAGAGATATAATTTTCTCCCTATTTATATATTTTAAGTTTAATGAAGTGTATTGGAATTCAGATGTATTTAAAGAAGCATTGATCCCAACATTAGCTATGTATTTACCTCTTTGTTTTATTGATTTTGCAATAAAATCTTATAAAACAAAAAATAAAAATCATTAAATTAGTAAAACTATTTTTTAATGAGAGTGAATTAAATTATCACTATATTGTAGTATGAATTATCTGATTTATTAATAGAATTTTAATAAAAAGGAACTCTTGTTGTGGTTAAAAATAGAAATATTT
>CAUGKJ010000096.1 GCA_959600045.1 uncultured Haemophilus sp. | reverse complement strand
GATCCAGATAAATTAATCGATATCAACGCTTCACTAGAGCCAACGTTTGGTGGCATTAACCTTGAAGATATCAAAGCACCGGAATGTTTCCACATTGAAAAAGCGTTGCGTGAACGTATGGGAATTCCGGTATTCCATGATGACCAACACGGTACAGCTATCATCGTCGGTGCAGCAGCATTAAACGGATTAGAAATTCTTGGTAAAAACATTGCTGATGTTCGCTTAGTCGTAAATGGTGCTGGTGCTTCTGCTATTGCTTGTACTAACTTGCTTCGTGCATTAGGTTTCAAAAAAGAAAATATCACCATGTGTGACTCTAAAGGTGTGATTTTCAAAGGCCGTGGCGATAACATGGATGAAACCAAACAATTCTACGCCATTGAAGATAATGGCTGGCGTACATTAGCGGATGCCGTTAAGGGAGCCGATGTGTTCTTAGGTTGCTCTAAAGCAGGTGCATTGAAACCTGAAATGGTGAAAACCATGGCAGAAAATCCATTAATTCTTGCATTAGCTAACCCTGTGCCTGAAATTACCCCAGATGAAGCGAAAGCGGTACGTCCAGATGCGATTGTTTGTACTGGTCGTTCAGACTTTCCAAACCAAGTTAATAATGTACTTTGTTTCCCATTCTTATTCCGTGGCGCTTTAGATGTAGGTGCAACAGCGATTAATGAGGAAATGAAATTGGCGGCTTCTCATGCAATTGCAAGTCTTGCGAAAGAACCAGTTCCGTTAGAAATTATTGCTAATTATGGTGCGTTATCTTTTGGACCTGATTATGTGATTCCAACACCATTTGATCCACGCTTATTGTTTACTGTATCTTCTGCGGTAGCGAAAAAAGCGATGGAAACAGGTGTAGCAACTCGTCCAATTACAGATTGGGCAGCTTATGAAAAACAATTAAAAGCATTAGTTGCAGCTTAATCTTTCTCTTCCAAAGTGCGGTCAAAAATGATGATATTTTTAACCGCACTTTGTGTTTTTTTATCTGTCTATGGAAGGAATGGCACATTCACGTGCTTTAAATTAATCAAAGGGTAGCGATACCTTCAGGACTTATGAGTGTCAAAATGAAACAAACACGTTCTCCTTTATATCCGATTTTTCTCTTCGTCATCATTAATCTGATCATTTTCACCTTGTCTCGTCTTGGGCTTGCGATTTGGCAGGCAGACCGTGTCTCTGCGGTAGAGGGCTGGGGGCAATTATTCTTACAAGGCTTGCGTATGGATATCGTGGCTTTGTGTTATTTATTTGGTGTGCCAGCATTATTTACGGTGTTATTTCATAATAGCCGTATTTGGAAAATGATTTTACGTATCTGGCTTACCCTTGGTAGTGTGTTTATTCTGTTTATGGAACTCGCTACACCGGCATTTATCGAAACCTATGATTTCCGTCCAAACCGTCTGTTTATCGAATATCTAATTTATCCGAAAGAAGTCTTTTCAATGTTGATGGAAGGCCATTTAACTGCGGTCATTTTTAGCCTTATTTTTACCGTTACGGCTTTCTTCTGTTATTGGAAACTCTCAGGTTATGCGGTGAAGAACTTACGTTCAGTGAGCTGGAAATTACGTCCTGTTGTCGCATTGCTTGTGATTGCAGTTGCTTTTTTAGGGGCGCGTTCTAGTTTCCAACACCGTGGTGTGAACCCAGCGATGGTGGCTTTCTCTTCCGATGGTTTAGTCAATTCGCTTGTGTTGAATTCGGGTTATTCAGTTCTTTATGCCGCCCAACAATTTAAAGATGAAGGAGCTTCTTCTGAAGCCTATGGCAAAATGGATACCGATGAAATGTTGCGTATTGTTAAAGCAAGCCGTGGCCGTCCTGAAAGTGATTATATTTCAGAGAAGATTCCAACCTTAACGAAAAACCAAGCCACTTACCAAGGTAAACCGAAAAATATCGTCATTATTTTGGAAGAAAGTTTTGGCGCGCAATTTGTCGGTACATTAGGCGGAAAACCACTTTCACCTGAATTTGATAAATTAGCCAAAGAAGGCTGGTTATTTGAAAATCTCTATGCGACCGGTACACGTTCTGTACGTGGTATTGAGGCTACTACAGCAGGTTTCACACCAACTCCAGCACGTGCGGTAGTGAAATTAAATAACAGTCAAAGTGGTTTCTTTACCATTGCAGATTTACTTGCTAAACAAGGTTATAACACGTCTTTTATTTATGGTGGTGAAAAGCACTTTGATAACATGGCAAGCTTCTTCTATGGCAACGGCTTCCAAAATATTATCGATCAAAAGGATTATCAAAATCCGAAATTTACCGCGACTTGGGGCGTGAGTGATGAGGATTTATTTGATAAAGCGAATGAAACCTTTACCCAATTACAGAATGAAGGAAAACCATTCTTTAGCTTAGTGTTCAGTTCAAGCAATCACGATCCTTTCGAGTTTCCAGATGGTAAAATTGAGCTTTACGAACAACCAAAAGCAACCCGTAATAACAGCGCAAAATATGCGGATTATGCCATTGGCTATTTTTTCAAATTAGCGAAACAATCTAATTATTGGAAAGATACCGTGTTCTTGGTGATTGCAGACCATGATTCCCGTGCAGCGGGTGCAAGCTTAGTACCAATTAAGCATTTCCATATTCCAGCGTTAATTTTAGGTGATCATGTAGAGCCACGCCGAGACAGTCGTTTAGTGAGCCAAATTGATATGCCAACAACCTTACTTTCTATTGCAGGCGTAAGCGGTAATTATCCGATGATTGGCTTTGATTTAACGAAAAATGTGAATCCAGATCGCGCCTTTATGCAATTCGATCAAGCCCAAGCGTTAATGAAAGGTAATCATGATGTTGTTATCCAAATACCAAATAGCAAAGCAAAAGGTTATGTTTACGATAAGGAAAAAGACACATTAATTGAAAAAGAAGTGCCGGAAGAAATGAAAAAAGAAGCCTTGGCACATGCTTTACTTGGCAGCTATTTGTATAAAAACCGTTTATATAAAGGCAGTGAAGAGAAATAAAGTGCGGTCAGTTTTAGGCTAATTTTAAAGGGCGAATCATTTCGCCCTTTTTCTTTATATGATTTTTGCTTAGTGATTTTCAGCAATCACACGAGGGAATAAAACATTATTTTCACGATGAATATGCATCATTAAATCGTCTGCAAATTCTTGGATACCGCTATAAAGCGCACACCATGTGTTACAAGCATCTGCTGGAGGCGTCATATTGTTTGTTAATGATTTCAATACGTCTAAATGTTCCCCGTGTTCTGCGTGTTCCATTTCCATCATACGAATTGGCATTTGTGCCATCATATAATTGCCTGCTTTAATCATTGGGAAAAGCACGTGCTCTTCTTTCATCATATGATTGCTTAAATCTTCATAGACATTGCGTAATTCAGCTGCCACACCCATTGGACAATCTTCACGATCGCCATGAACACTTTCTACACGATCTGCTAAGACGATTAATTCTTGAAGTTGTTCACGGTGACGTTGATGATAACGAACTAAAATATGATCGATAATTTCAGGATAAGTTGCATTAACCCAATATTCTTCAGGGTTTTCTGCTTTGCTGTTTTGAAGCTCGGTTAAACGGGTTTCAATTTCTGCTAAATTTAATCCTTTTTCTGCCGCTGCGTTTGCAAGTGTATCGGAACCACCACAGCAGAAATCCAAATCATATTCACGAAGTAGAGAAGTTGAGCCGGGTACGCTGACTGCGATTTCACTTAATTTTTTATCTCCAAAAGACATAATGAATCTCCTTATTGATGAGGTAGAGTTAAAAGTTGAGTGGAATACTATGATAATTGCAAAAAAATGCAAAGCCTTTTTTAGAAAAGTATGATTCAAATCAAAGCTACGGCTCAAATTTACCTTGTTATAGTTAGGAGTTGATGCGTTTAAACAGAGAAAGTTGCATTGCTTGAATAGGCTGTTATTATTCGAACGTTGAAAGGGGATTTAGATGAAACGAATTTATCGATTTTTAGCTGTTGGATTACTATTGCTGATTTTAGGTGGTAGCTATTTTTTTGCGAATTTAACAATTTTTGAACGTACATTTATCCAATTAAATACGTCACAAAAAGTGAGTTATATTCCTTTTGAAAATAAGCCAAATATGCAATGTGACAAGGTTGATGGTTTAATGCCTAAATTAACGTCTTCACATTTTCGTTTAGTCAATTGGAATGTGCATAAAGGGCAAGATAAGGGTTGGCAAGAAGATTTAGCGAGATTGTCTAAACAAGCTGATTTTGTGTTATTACAAGAGGCAACGCAGCATCAAAATTTAAACACATTTTCGACCGCACTTTTTGTGTCTTCTTTTTCTTTTAAAGATCTCTTATCAGGTGTTAAGACATTTACTCAAACACAACCAGAATGGTATTGCGGTGGTGGCGTAGCAGAACCATTAATACAAATTCCCAAAGTGGCAAGTGTGATGAGTTTTCCATTAGAAAAAAGCAATAGTTTGCTACTTATTAACGTGCATTTGATTAATTTTGAATGGGGTATTTCGGCTTATCAAACTCAGTTAGAGCAGCTCTTTTCTTTTGTGGAAAATCATCAAGGCCCCATCATTATATCTGGCGATTTTAATGCATGGAATGAGCGTCGTCTGAATTTAGTCAATAATCTGATGCAAAAATATGGATTGGATTCTGTGGTGCTCTCTCAAGATGAGCGGGTTAGATTTTTAGGTTATCCACTGGATTATATTTTTACGCGAGGCGTCAAAGTGGTAAGTGCGACATCAGAAGTGCTTACTTCGTCAGATCATAATCCATTACTGATGGAATTCGAATTGGAATAAAGTGCGGTCAGATTTTTAGGTGTTTTTAAATTCTTCTACTTTGTTAAATCGT
>CAUGKJ010000095.1 GCA_959600045.1 uncultured Haemophilus sp. | reverse complement strand
CCTCTTCTTGAGAACGAATTTTTTCTGCAGATACCACAACATCATCAGCCGTACCTTTGAAAGTCACAATAATCGGGTTAGATTCAAAAAGCCCTTGGCTAGAACCAGTACCGACGATCTCACCTAAACGTACCACAACCTGTTGTGTTTGGTCAGCTTCAGCATTGAATGATTTTTTTTCTTTTAGAAGGGATTTGCTAGCTTTTTGGCCGTTGATAGCAAGGAACTCAAGGTTTGATGAGGTGGTGACCATGCCGGCTAAGCTGCTCGCACTGACTGCAAGGGCAACAACACCTAAAGCAAACTTACATAATTTCATAATTACTCCTTTTATTTTTGAATGAAATTAGATGGTTGTAATGCTATGCTAAATTTAAAAAAATGGGAATAGGAAAGTGCGGTTAATTTTTAAAAAGTTTTTGTAACAAAGGAGCAAATCATGGCAAAACGATTTGTCGTATATGGTCGAGTTCAAGGTGTCGGGTTTCGCTATTTTACGTGGAAAGAAGCCGAGAGAATTGGTATTAAAGGCACCGTAAGAAATTGTGTCGATGGAAGCGTAGAAATTGTTGCCGAAGGCAATAACGATCAACTACAGGATTTTTATAATTGGTTAAAAGTCGGCCCAAGAACTGCAAGTGTTGAACGAGTTTTAGAGGATAATATTGAAAATAAACACTATCCTGACTTTTCTATTATTCACCGTTAAAACTGACCGCACTTTACAGCGTTAATTGATGCTCGTAGAATACGCCGCTTATTTATAAATAGGAAAAATTATGCGTAATCAAACAAAACTTCATCTTCAACAATTACAACTTGCTATGCAAAAACTTGATTTATGGCAAGCAGTTCCTCCTTCACAAGACGCCTTTTTAAGTGAAGAGCCTTTTGCTATTGATACCATGTCACCAGAAGAATGGTTGCAATGGATTTTTATTCCAAGAATGTTTGCCTTACTTGAAAGTGGCGCTGAGTTACCCTCAAAAATTGCAGTGTCGCCTTATTTAGAGGAAGCATTTAAAGAAGCAGAAGAAGATTTTTTAGTGGAATTATTAACACCGTTACGTGAATTAGAAGCCTTATTACAAAATCAATAAATGTTAGAAATCTTATATCAAGACGAATATCTTGTCGCCGTTAATAAGCCTGCAGGCATGTTGGTACATCGTAGCTGGCTTGATACTCATGAAACGCAGTTTGTGATGCAAACCTTACGTGATCAAATCGGGCAACATGTTTTTCCGATTCATCGATTAGATCGCCCCACATCAGGTGTATTGCTATTTGCCTTAAATAGTGAAATAGCAAATTTAATATGTCAGCAATTTGAACAGAAAACGGTGCAAAAATCTTATTTAGCGATTGTGCGAGGGTATTTGCAAGGAAAAGGGCAGATTGATTATCCCCTTAAAATCCAATTAGATAAGATTGCAGATAAGTTTGCACAAGAAGATAAAGCCCCTCAAGAGGCGGTAACGGATTATGAAGGATTAAACATTGTGGAAATGCCTTATGCGGTAGGGCGTTATCAAACCACGAGATATTCCTTAGTGAAGCTCATTCCTCAAACAGGTAGAAAACATCAGTTACGACGTCACATGAAGCATATCTTTCATCCTATTTTAGGGGATACACAATATGGTGATTTGCATCAAAATCGTGCATTGACGGAACATTCAGGCTGTCAGCGTTTATTTTTACATGCCGATACACTTATTTTTGAGCATCCGGTTGATTTAAAAAAAATAAAAATTAAAGCTAATTTAGATGAACAATGGATGAAAGTGATGGAATTATTTAATTGGTCAATTTAACGAGAAGAAATCATGTTAGATATAAATTTAACCCATGAACAACAACAAAAAGCAGTAGAACAAATTCAGGAATTAATGGCACAAGGAATTAGTAGCGGCGAAGCAATTCAAATTGTGGCAAAAGCATTACGTGAAATTCATCAAAAAGATGAGAAAGAGACTTCTGATAATAAATAAGTAAAAATTTTGTGATCAATGTATCATTTTTAAAGTTTCGTTGTTGCATAAAAAAATAAAATGTTTGAATATATTTCCAATTGAGGTGATAAGGCATGAGTCTTATTGTTTTTAAGTATTAAGGGCGAAGCCTATAGAGGTCTACTATGGAAATTGGTGTAGTAAAATGGTTTAACAACGCAAAAGGATTTGGGTTTATTTCTGCAGAAGGCGTGGATACAGACATTTTTGCACATTATTCAGCGATTGAAATGGATGGTTACCGTTCATTAAAAGCAGGTCAACGTGTGCAATTTGAAGTGATTCACGGCGACAAAGGATCTCACGCCACAAAAATTATTCCGATTGCGGAATAGGCGAAACGCTAAAACGTTTCAAAATCTTCTCTATTTAGCATAATCAAAAGCCAAGGTTTCGACCTTGGCTTTTTTTCATCTTATTTATTGAGCAAATTTTTCAAACCGGCTTTCATTGCTGTCATTTGGCTTTCATATAATGCTTTGCTTTCACGTTCATCAATCATATAAGTGATGGTTTCAGAAAGTGTCATTTTCATTTTTCGTGAATATTTAGACAAACGAAGCCAAACACCATATTCTAAATCAATAGATTTTTTCTTCGTTGATTGTTTTTCTGCATTAAAAAAGCGTTTACGTCTTGCACGAATAGCCTGATCAAGTTTGATAGGTAAATCAAGAGAAAGGTGATTTTTAATCCATTCCTCGATTTTTTCAGGATAATTCTGACATTCTATTAATTCTTGAACTTTACTTTCTTCTAAGCTTTTTTCTTCGTAACGGGTAATTTTTTCCCCTTCGCGATGTTTGCGAATGAGATAAATCCATTTCCAGTTTGCTTCTTGGTTTTCTAATTTTTGATATTTCATCGTTTTATTATACTTTTTAGTGACGTGGTAACCTCATAAATATACGCTGTTTAAATAAATTTTTCCAGTAGATTTTTATAACGGATTTTCACTCAGTGTGAAGTGTGCGATAATACCGCAATTTAATTAAAGCGAGATATGTTGTGACTTCTACATCTTCGGAACAAGCCTTAAATTGGCAAGCCTTACAACCAGAATTATCGATTACTGAACTTTCAGCTGAAAAGGCTGATTTTTGGTCATTACAAAAACATGCCACAAAAGCGATTTCTTTATTCTTAAAACAACCTCGTCGTTCGCTATTGATTTTAAAAGCCGATGACCAAGCAGAATATGCCGATTTATTAACTGAACTTATTCGCCAAGAACAGCCAAAAGAGCGGTCAGTTTTTGGAGTAAATTATGTCGTTGAGCAGGGTGATTCTTTTTCTTTCCCTCGTATTTATACCGAGCCTGCTCAATCCCTAGCGGATAATTTTGCCGCACAAGGTGATGTGCTGAAGGCATTACATGCCGATCAATTTAGTCTTTTTGGTAGTGTGCGTGTTCATCCTAGTTCGCAAGATATTTTGCTTACACCAGGTTTAGTGCATCAAGCCAATGGTGGTGTGTTGATTTTAAGCGCAGCAACGATGCTAAGCCAATTTGATTTATGGCAACGCTTAAAACATATTTTACAAACGCAAACTTTTGATTGGTATTCAGCTCATCCATTTAAAACCTTGCCTTGTGATATTCCAAGTTATCCACTTAATTTAAAAGTGGTGATTTTAGGCAATCGCACTGAAATTGCGACCTTAGGTGAGTTAGAAGAAGATCTTTATAGCTTGGCTGATTACGCGGAAATTGAAAGCTATTATTCTGTTGCACAACCGAAAACACAAGAAAATTGGGCTAATTATGTGTTGGCATTAGCCTCAAAATATGAGCTCGATTTAGATTTAACTGCATTAAATAAACTCTATCAGTTACTGGTGCGTGAGAGTGAAGATCGCTTTTTAATTAACATTTCCCCGTTAAAAATAACAGAAATGTTGCTCAATGCCGCGACGTTGTCACAAAAACAAACCTTAAGTGCGGTTGATTTTGAGCAAGCTTTTAAACAAAAGAACGAACAGCACGGTTTTTTACGTGAACGTACTTATGCAGATATTCTCAACGAACAAATTTATGTGGAAACCAACGGTGAAATTGTTGGGCAGATTAATGGCTTGTCTGTGATTGAATATCCAGGCACACCCGTTTGTTTCGGTGAACCTTCTCGTATCAGCTGTTTAGTGCAGTTTGGTGATGGTGAAGTCGTGGATGTGGAACGTAAAAACGAATTAGCGGGTAACCTTCACGGAAAAGGTATGATGATTTCTGAAGCTTGCTTGGCTAGTATCTTAGAGTTGCCATCACAGTTACCATTTTCTGCGTCTTTAGTATTTGAACAATCTTATGGTGAAATTGACGGTGATAGTGCATCTTTAGCCATTTTCTCCGTATTAGTCAGCGCGTTATCTGATTTGCCATTGCCACAAAATATTGCCATTACCGGTACCATTGACCAATTTGGATTGGTGCACGCAGTAGGCGGAGTGAATGACAAAATTGAAGGCTTTTTCACCATTTGCCAACGTCGCGGTTTGACGGGTAAACAAGGGGTGATTATTCCTGCGACGACGATTCAACAACTAAGCTTATCTGATGAAGTGGTTGAGGCGGTGAAAAATGAGCAGTTCTTTATCTATCAAGTCGAGGATATTTATCAAACAGCCAAAATTCTATTTGACCGCGATTTATTAGAAGAGAAAGAAGAATATGCGAAGGGTAAAGAGCCTATTGCGCGTTTAATTCAAAATCGAATTGCTTTCCGTTCGGAAACGCCGAAAAAAAACTGGTTAGATTTCTTTAAATCTTAATTTCTTAAAGCGAACCTTGAGTTCGCTTTTCTTTTATCTTAATTTTACTGACTGATCCGACAAGTTGAGCTAACAAGTGTTCGCTGTTTACATTTCTTATAAATCCCCATAGAATCCTCACTTATTGGTTGTAACCAAGCAAAACTATATATACAAGGAAAT
>CAUGKJ010000094.1 GCA_959600045.1 uncultured Haemophilus sp. | reverse complement strand
CGTAAAGATGACGTGCTTTCTGTTCGTGGTTCAATTTTAGATCGTAACGGTCAATTGTTATCGGTGAGTGTACCGATGAGCGCGATCGTGGCTGAACCTCGTTTAATGTTAAAAGAAAATGCATTAGAGGATAAAGAACGTATCAAAGCCCTTGCTAACGAATTAAATATGACACCTGCTGAGTTGGTGAAAAAAATTGAGAAAAATCCAAAATCAGGTTTCTTGTATTTAGCACGTCAAGTAGAAGCGGGTAAAGCGAATTATATCCGTGACCTCAAAATTAAAGGTATTTCATTAGAAACTGAACCACGTCGTTTTTATCCACGTGTAGAAGAAGCGGCTCAATTAATCGGCTTTACCAACATTGATGGTAAAGGGATTGAAGGCGTTGAGGCAAGTTTCAACTCAATGTTAGTGGGTAAAGACGGTGCGCGTGTTGTACGTAAAGACAAACGTGGTAACGTGGTTGAGCATATTGCAGATGAGAAAAAATACGATGCACAAGATGTGACCTTAAGTATCGATGAAAAATTGCAATCCATGGTGTATCGCGAAATCAAAAAAGCGGTAACTGAGAACAAAGCTGAATCTGGTACTGCGGTATTGGTAGATGTGCGTACGGGTGAAGTGTTAGCAATGGCAACAGCGCCTTCTTACAACCCAAACAACTTGGCTAATGTTAAAGATGAATTAAAACGTAACCGTGCGATTACGGATACCTTTGAGCCAGGTTCGACAGTAAAACCTTTCGTTGTTTTGACCGCACTTCAACGTGGCGCAGCGAGACGTGATGAAGTGATTAATACAGGTTCATTTACCTTAAATGGTAAAGAAATTGTGGACGTGGCACCTCGCCCACAACAAACCTTAGATGAAATTTTGATTAACTCTAGTAACCGTGGTGTGACTCGTCTTGCGTTTCGTATGCCACCTTCAGCATTAATGGAAACTTACCAAAATGCTGGTTTAGGCACAGATACAGAGTTAGGCTTAATTGGTGAGCAACGTGGTGTATTAAATGCAAACCGTAAACGTTGGGCGGATATCGAACGTGCAACTGTGGCTTATGGTTATGGTTTCACTTCAACACCATTACAAATTGCGCGTGCCTATGCTACTTTAGGTAGCTTCGGGATTTATCGTCCACTTTCTATCACTAAAGTTGATCCGCCGGTTATTGGTCAACGTGTTTTCTCTGAAAAAATCACGAAAGACGTAGTGGGCATGTTAGAGAAAGTGGCAATCAAAAATAAACGTGCGATGGTTGAAGGTTATCGTGTCGGCGTGAAAACAGGTACGGCACGTAAGATTGAAAATGGTCACTATGTTCATAAATATGTGGCATTTACTGCGGGTATTGCACCAATTAGCGATCCACGTTATGCATTAGTTATTTTGATCAATGATCCGAAAGCAGGAGAGTACTATGGTGGTGCGCTATCTGCGCCAGTATTCTCAAGCATTATGGGCTATGCATTACGTGCGAATGGTATTGCGCCAGATGCAGAACCAACAGAAAAAACAGCAAGACGCACTGTTCGCTTAAGCGATAAAAAATTTGAAAAAATGAATTAAGAAAAGGCAAAATAATGAAAAAATTGACCGCACTTTTTGATCTTCCTGTGCTTTCAGACATTAATGTGAAGGCGATGGTGTTAGACAGCCGCAAAGTGACCCAAGGTGATTTATTTGTGGCAGTAAAAGGGCATCGTTTTGATGCGAGTCAATTTGTTCCTCAAGCTATTTCTTCTGGTGCAAGTGCGGTCGTTTTAGAGACAGATTTAGAAAACGAACATTTAAGCATCCAATGGCAAAATAATGTGCCTGTGATTCATTACTATCATTTATCTGCCAATCTTTCTGCATTGGCAGGTAAATTCTATGAACATCCTTCCGAAAAACTGACTTTGGTTGGTGTGACTGGAACAAACGGTAAAACCACCGTTTCTCAATTATTAGCCCAATGGGCAACGCTATTCGGCCATAAAGCAGCCGTCATGGGCACCATTGGCAATGGTTTATTAGGTCAAGTCAAAGAAGCCAAAAATACCACAGGCTCAGCCGTTGAAGTTCAAGAAAACCTCGCTGATTTTGTAGAGAATGGGGCTGATTTTGCTTCTATCGAAGTGTCTTCACATGGTTTAGTTCAACACCGTGTTGAAGCGCTTAAATTTAAAGCCGCCATTTTTACTAATTTAAGTCGTGATCATTTGGATTATCACGAGACAATGGAAAAGTATGCAGAAGCTAAAAAACGCTTTTTCATTGATTTATCCCCAGAATTACAAATTCTCAATGCTGACGATCCAATTGGTGCTGCATGGTTAAATGAATTACCAAATGGTATTGCAGTCAGCTGTCGCCCGGATTTTCAACCAACTTCTAAACAATGGCTTTATGCAACACAGATTCGTTTCACTCACGAAGGTGCGATGATTGATGTTGCTTCAAGTTGGGGTAATGGCACATTACATAGCCCATTAATTGGCGCTTTTAACGTGAGTAATCTGCTGTTAGCCACGGCTGTTTTATTGGTTTTAGGTTATTCTTTCGACGATCTTATCCGTACTGTTGCACAGTTAAAAGGAGTAAATGGAAGAATGGAATTGATTAAGAAAGCAGGTAAACCAACGGTTATCGTTGATTATGCCCATACTCCTGATGCATTAGAAAAAGCCTTAAATGCAGCCCGTGAACATTGCAAAGGCAAACTTTGGTGTATCTTTGGTTGTGGTGGTGATCGTGATGCAGGCAAGCGTCCGATGATGGCAAAAGCTGCTGAGCAGTTTGCAGATTTAGTGATCGTAACCCAAGATAATCCGCGTACAGAAGATCCAAATAAAATTGAAGCAGATATTCTCACTGGCTTTAGTCGAATGGAAGATGTTGGTGTGATTCCGGATCGCGAAGAAGCCATCAAATTTACCATTGAGAATGCGGTTGAAAATGATGTGATTGTGATTGCCGGTAAAGGTCATGAAAACTATCAGATCATTGGGGATAAAACACTTCATTTCTCCGATCAAGAAGTGGCTGAAGCTTATTTAACGAAAAAATAAAAACAGAATGATTAAACTAACGACCCAACAGCTTGCTCAAATTTTAAATGCTAATCTTATTGGAGATGAGCAGGCCGTTGTTGAAAATATCAATACGGATACGCGTAAATCGGTATCCAACTCACTTTTCTTTGCATTAAAAGGTGAGCATTTTGATGCACATCAATACTTAGATAAAGCCGTTGAGCAAGGTGCGACAGCCTTAGTTGTGCAAGAAGCCAACACTGAAATTGCAACACCACAATTAGTTGTTGCAGATACGCGCTTAGCTCTTGGTCAATTAGCAAAATGGTTACGTGAAAAAATTAATCCTCGTACCGTGGCGATGACAGGTTCATCAGGTAAAACCACAGTGAAAGAGATGACCGCATCCATTCTGCAACAAACAGCAGGCAATCCTGAAGCTGTGTTATTCACAAATGGTAATTTCAACAACGATATTGGCGTACCATTAACGTTATTACGCTTAACCGAACAACATAAATTTGCCGTTATTGAATTAGGTGCTAATCATCAAGGCGAAATTGATTACACTACGCATCTTGCTCAGCCTGAAGCAGCATTAGTGAATAATGTAGCGGCTGCACATTTAGAGGGTTTTGGCTCCATTGAAGGTGTTGCACGTGCGAAAGGTGAAATCTATCGTGGTTTAACCCCAAATGGCGTAGCCATTATTAACAGTGAACATAATTATATTGAATTGTGGCAAAAAGAAATTGGTTCCCATGCTATTCAATATTTTAATGGCGGCGATTACAAAGCTGAAAATGTAAAACATTCACCTAATGGCTCAACGTTTACGTTAGTTTCGCCAAAAGGTAGTATTGAAATTAATTTGCCTTATTTAGGTGAGCATAATGTAAAAAATGCCTTGGCTGCGACCGCACTTGCTATGAATGTGGGCGCGAGTCTTGCTGATGTAAAAGCAGGTCTTGAACATCGCTCTCAAGTAAAAGGAAGATTATTCCCGATTCAAGTGAATGAAAATCTCCTTTTATTAGATGATACTTACAATGCGAATGTCGATTCTTTACAAGCTGCGATTGATGTTTTAAAAGGTTATGATGCTTTCCGTATTCTACTCGTAGGCGATATGAAAGAATTAGGCGAGGATAGCCTAAAATGCCATCAACAAGTGGGTGAGCACGCTAAACAGGCTAAATTAGATTTAGTGCTTTCTTACGGAACAGAAAGTGCGGTCATTTCTGAAGCTGTTTTTGGAAAACATTTTACAGATAAAGCTGAATTGACAGCTTATGCGTTAGATATTATTAAACAGAAATTACAAGAAAACCAAAAAGTCGTCGTATTAGCGAAAGGCTCGCGCTCAATGAAAATGGAAGAGACGATTTATTCATTAAAGGATAACTTATGTTAGTTTGGCTTGCTGAATACTTAGTTCGCTATGAAACGGCATTCAATGCCATTTCCTATATTACCGTACGTGCGATTTTGGCATTATTGACCGCACTTTTCATTTCTTTATGGATTGGTCCGAAAGTGATCAAACGCCTTCAAATTTTAAAATTTGGCCAAGAAGTGCGTAATGATGGTCCTGAAAGTCACTTTGCGAAAAAAGGTACGCCAACTATGGGCGGTGTGATGATTTTATTCTCCATTGGTGTCAGTACGTTATTATGGGCCAACTTAACGAATCCTTATGTTTGGATTTGCTTATTTGTGCTATTTGGCTATGGTGCAATTGGCTTTGTGGATGATTTCCGTAAAATCACGCGTAAAAATACCGATGGATTAATTGCGCGTTGGAAATATTTCTGGATGTCAGTCGTCGCATTAGTGGCGATCATTTGGTTGTATTGGTTAGGTCATGATACAGATGCAACTCGTTTAGTGATTCCATTCTTCAAAGATATCATGCCGCAATTAGGTTTATTCTATATCGTATTGTC
>CAUGKJ010000093.1 GCA_959600045.1 uncultured Haemophilus sp. | reverse complement strand
TTTTTATACTCAACATTAAAACGCTGGTGGATTGCTAAATTAAAGCGATCTTCAATATTGCGATAAGGCTCACTTAACAAATGTTTGAGTGGAGTTGGAATATCTTTCAAGTATGCTTCTGCTGCATCGTGCAGTAGAAAAATAAATGCAAGCTCAGGCAATCCCATTTCTTCAAAAATGTAGCTACCAAGTACACAATGCTGAGCTACGCTATAAGGTTCAGCAGTTTGACCAATAAAGCGGTTTTCAAAGCTAAGGTTATGCGCAATATCACGAATATCAATCTCGTTAGGATCTGGCTTAATGTAGTCAATGGTATGACCATAATAGGTATTAATGCGGTACATAGATTTTTCTCGTTTTAAGTTTCACTTCTTCTTGGTGCATTTTTTGACACCATTCAGCACGGCTTATGCACCAGTGCTTATTTATCTCTTTTCCGGTTAGCTTTGATGCTTTTTTCCAAAGCACATAAGCGGATTGATAATTTTTCTTACGCTCTTCCTTAGCGGCAAGTTCGCTGTTGGTTTTAAAAGGTAGTTTCATTTCTATTCCTTATTAATTTCAGCTTGTTTAATAGATACGTAAGCACGTGCTTGTTTTTCACCTTCTTCGGTTAAATTCTTTTGATACTCACCGTTTTCAGCAATCCACTGCACTCTCGCTCTTTCACGTTCTAGTGCAGGGTTGGTGTATTCTTTTGCATCTGCCGCTAATGCGGTGAGAATAACCATTGCGGCAACAATGATTGAACAAACTGTTGCAACACCGTAGGCGGTGTTTTTAATAAATCTTGCGAATTGATTTTGTTTCATGAGTAGATCCTTGTAGTGATGGTGGAATTAGGTAAAAAAAATCCCGCAGTGCTAAGCTATAAATGGCAACTGCGGGGAATTGACTAAGAAGAACATATTATTATGTGCTGTTTCCAGCTAGAGCCGCTCTCACACCACTTGAACAAAGTGTAAAATTAGTGATGTTTCTACTTGAAAGCGGCTTTAGCTGGTGGCTCCAAGAACCATTAAGGTGCCTTTCTTTATGCTTGTAAGGCTCAAGCCCTTATTGTCACCACAACACAAAATAAGGAGAAAATTGTGAAAAAAAATTGAAGCTGACGCAGTAGCTATTGCAATAGCTAGAGATATATTAAGAACTAACTCTTCTCAATATTTGAGAGATATCAATGAGTACACAGCAGAGGATATTGCTAAGTTTATTTCTAGACTATCTACAGAACTACAAACATCTATGGATAGTAATCTTACTAGTGACAATGTATTTATTGCCCATAAAGGTCAATAAATGTAAAAGCTCGACATAGCGCTTTAGCAATATTATCCGGTGGCAGATTTGTATTTTTAGCCGCACTTTCTAATACAGCCTGTTTGATTAGTCTTTTATCTTTATCAGATAGGCTTTTTTCTTTTTCTTCTTCCATATTTGAACCTCTTTTGTTGATTACTATTTCAAAGCACACTTGATATTAATGTCTTAACTTAAAATATGCTTTGAAATAAACCGATCCGTGGGCTTGTTACCATTTCCCCGACCGAACTCGTATCCTCTAAGGGATTGCTTAAAGATATAAACAGCGCTGCCATTGACCTGCCAACCACATCATTTCGGTTAAACACGCAGTACAGTTTTCTGCTCTGGGGTTACTCGACTTAAACAGCCGATAATTTATATCCCGCACGAGACCAAGTTTTTAAAGAACGTTTCAAAGTGTTTTGCTTTGTTGTGGTTAATTTAGCAAAAACTAAATATTTAGTAAATGGTTTATTTAGTAAAATTTAGTTAAAAGCTTAGTGTTATTTAGTATTTATTTGATTTTTAAGAAAAAATATTTTGTTTGCTGGTGTTTGATTGCTTATTTTTTAATCAATAAATATTGTGATTTGAGATGCTGATCACGGAATACGTTAATTTTTTTAAGTAGAATGGCCGCACTTTTTAATGGAGGTTATATGAGGAAAATATTTGTTCCGATTTTTGCACTTGGTCTTTTTGGATGTGGAGTTAGTACGTCTGAAATGCGTGCGTTAGAATTTAAAAGCTATCCAATTAAACAAAGCGAAGATCATGCAAAACAATGTTTGCTTGATAAGTTAAATAGCTTTAGGCCTGATCGCATGTTGATAAATGAATATGGAAAGCATACAGAAATATTTATTGGAGCAACACAGGCGGGGAAGTTTAGAAGTTTTTATTTGTTTGATGTTTTGCATAATGAAATTAAAATGTCTCATTATGATGGAGTATTTCCAGCATTATCTAAAAGCGAGGCAGACAGCATTGTCACGTCCTGTCTATGATTAATTGAATATTTATGAAACTAGTATATTTATTACTCATTTTTATTTTATCTTCATGTGATACAAACTCTTCATCCATTAGTGTAATGATGGATGGGAAGATGTTTATTGGTCAGTATCACGTATCTAGTATAACCAAACCAGTTTCAGTCACATTTATCTATCAGTCAGATAAGGTACTTAATCTTAATAATTTAACTATTGCATTAAGTTACAACAACGATAATAACTCTTGTGTTAAAGATTCAGTTATTAAAATAGATGAGCTGGAAATACCTAGTCAATCTTCTTTGTTTAATAATGATACAACTTCTGAAGTTAGAATGAAGTATAGCTTTGATCAGGGGGTAGAATTTGCTTCTTCTAGTAAAATAGAATTAAATGTTTGCGATAAAGAATATCATCTTTCTGATGATGATTTAAAAAATATAAAAGAAGTAGCTAAAGAATGGACTAAATTCATTTCAAAATAATAAAAAACCGCCACACAGGCGGTTTAGTTTCGGTTTTGCGCTTATCCTCGGTGAATTCTTGCGATCATATAGAAAAGACCAAGAGAGGTTACAAATAAGATATTAAACAGTAAGGCTAAGTAAATGAATTCCAATGCTAAAACCACATGGTGAGATAATGGTGTGGTAAGGTTAATCATCTTGGCTATGCCGCCCAAAAAGTATAAAAATATGCTCATGAACGCAAGATAGCCAAACAAGTGTGTAACAAACACTCTTCTGGTTAATGGTGCTCCTTTTAATTCCGGAGCAACACCTTTCATGATGTCGTCCATTTCTGGGCGTGAAAAGGTTGCAACTGCAGCAAGACTGGCAATATAAAAACCCGCCAACATTTGTAAAATACCATTTACTAGCTGGATTACACCATTGCCCTCCATAAAGTTAAGCTTTATGTTTAAAATATTCGTAATTGCTAATATTGCAATTGAAAAAGAAATTGGAAGTATGAAATCGAACCAATACTTTTCTTTATGTTTAATTCTTAAATAGTTTAATGGAGCGAATAGTTTGCTTGTAATAAACATTTACCCCTCCTTGATTTTCTCCAAAATTTTTAACATTTTACTTGATAATTCATCATGAATGCAATTTTGACAGGTTTCTATTTGAGTTCCTAAATTGATTTTTTCTCTTGATGCAAATTGTGTCTCAGATATGCTTTTAACTGTTTCATCATAGGTACCTATGTTATCTGGTATGTCATAACTAGTTGTGGTTTTTCTCTTGTTTTCATATCGTGAAATGCGCAATCTAGAAAAACCTTGTTCCTTGGCAATAGGGAGCACTTTTGCAATCACATTTAGCGCTTTATTTCTTACGCTTTTAGGTGTTTTAATAACCAAGCGTTCTTCATGAATAACTTCGGCACCAATTTCATCTAGTTCACTTGTATTTTTCGATGATTTTGTTGCTGTAATGCCACATAGATAACCGGTTTTAAATGATTCTGCAAAGCTATGTGATGCTAAATAGTCTATTTTGAGAATAGGTCTATAACCAATCTCTTTGTTATTTTCTAATTTTCGTAAAAAGCTAAAGTTTGTATTTTCTCTTAGGAAATAAGTAAGAATGTCCGCAAGCATTCCTTTGGTTAAGCCTGGTACTTCTTCAAGGATTGCTGAATACTTGTTTGGATATAGACTACTGAATGGTTTGGTGTCAATGATTAAATGGCAGCTAATGGCTACTCCCTCACCTAATCCTTTTTTAACCGTTCGGCTCTTCGCCGTTCTTAATTCAGCAAACGCAGGGTCTGATGCACGTCCATTTGCGTGCTGGAATAGAATAGCAAAATACCTTTCGTCATCATCTAGATACTTAGTTTCAGTAACACTAAATGAGGATGTTTCGTTATTTCGTAGATAAACATCACCTGGCTTAATGTTTTTGATAAATGGAATAATATCATCCATTGAAATATTTGGCGCATCTTCAGGCGTTGAATTTATTTCTATTTCACATTCAACAATGTATCTTTCATAATCACTTAAAATCATGCTCATAATCGTTTCCTTAAGTTAGTCGTTATAGATCAACAATATCCAGTGTTAATATCTATAGTAAAACAGAATACCAGAACACTTTACCAAGCACTGAAATGTCTTTTAATTCCGCTATTTCGTCAGGGTGTTCATCACTGTTATAGCTGCGGATTTTCACCTGTTCATTAGGCATATTGTAGAGTAGTTTTATTCTCAGTAAGCCACCGTGGTTTATGGCGTATATCTTCCCATCTCTAATGGTTTTATTGCCTAAATCAATTCCCACCGTTGTTCCGTCTGGAATAACAGGTTCCATGGAGTTACCGTCAGCAATTACACACACAGCATTTTCGAACTGCACACCTTGTTTTCTTAATGTGGCTTTAGAAAAGCGTAATTTAAAATTGTTATAGTCTGCGATGTCATCTGCAAACCCATTACCCGCAGCAAGTCGAACATCTTGATAAAAAGGCACTGCCACTTCATCACTATTTAATGGCGTGTTTCTATCCCATAAATCAAAGGAGCCAAGCTCTTTTATATTTGAAGATATATTTTCAGTTGTTTTACTTTGTGGCGTATCAAGATAGAAAGCGGGCATATTATTTTCCATTTCCAATCTTCTTGCTGCTTTTTCTCCAAATGAAGGGGTGTTGCCACTGA
>CAUGKJ010000092.1 GCA_959600045.1 uncultured Haemophilus sp. | reverse complement strand
ATAAACAAACGAAGGGTGGTTTTATTTTTCAGTAAGTCTAGAAATCCAACGGAATTTTCGACCGCACTTTGGGATTCATCCTGCGGCATTGGGTTCGGATGAAGTAATTGCACAATACAGTAAAAAACGAGTATGCCTGTGATCATCCAAGTAATATATTGCTCACCCACGAGTCCAACAAAATACCCGAATACCATCACACCAACAACAAATGCAAAGGAACCAATTAAGCGCGCTTTGCCATAATCTAAATGAATTTGTTGTTGCCACGTGCTGGCGAGGCTATCACCAATCGGCATTCCGGCCGCATTCACCATGGAATACAACGCAAGTCCAATAAATAATAGCCAGAAATTGTGCGACATCAGTCCAATTAAGGCCATCGTAATGGCACTGGCCACACCTAAATAACGTAAGCCATTTACTAAGAGGGAAACACGTTTGATTAAGCCAGAAAATAAAATACCGCCGCTGAAACGGAAAATGTAGGCACAGGCGAGCAATAAGCCGATGCTTTCTTCGCTATAAGATTGCGTTTTCAACCATGCAGGGAAAAGCGGAAGAAACACGCCGTAGGCGCAGTAGTAGCCAAAAAAGCTCAAGGCGAGCCAAGTAAAAGGACGAACTTGCATTAGAATAATTTTTCCATTTCTTGTGAGCGTGCCACGCAGGCCTGCATCGCTTGTTTAATGATGTTGTTAAATTGATGTTGATTGAACACATTCAACGCGGCTGCGGTGGTACCGCCTTTTGAGGTGACATTTTCTCGTAAAGTCGAAAGGTCTGTTTGAGGATTTTCAATCACCAGCTTTGCCGAGCCTAACATGGCTTGTTGTACCAACTCACGAGATTGGTTTTCATCTAAGCCCATTTCTATTAAGCCTTGTTGCATAGCTTCTAAAAATTGGAAGAAGTAAGCTGGGCTACTGCCAGATGCAGCAGTGACTGCATGCATGTGATCTTCATTAGTCACCCAAGTAGTTTTCCCTACAGCTGAAAGTAAATCTTCCGCAAAAGTGCGGTCAATTTCAGGTGTGTTTTTATCGGCAAATAAGCCTGCCATGCCTTCACCCACTAATGCAGGCGTGTTTGGCATCACGCGAACAATGGATTTTGCTGTTGGAAGGAGTTCAGTTAATCGGGCAGTCGAAATTCCTGCTGCAATAGAAATAATTAATTTATCAGAGAAATCAACCGCACTTAATGGCTTACAAACATCAGCAAGAACTTGTGGCTTAACGGCAAATAACACAACTTGAGATTGTGTGATGGATTGTTCATTGTCCGTAGAAACCGCGACGCCATATTGAGCAAAAAAGGCACGTTTTTCTTCATTAGGATCATTAACGATAATTTTGTCGGCTGGATAACCTTGTTTTAATAGGCCTAACACAATGGCTTGTGCCATATTGCCACCACCGATGAAGGCAATTAATTTCTGTTGCATCATTTTTTCCCGTGAGTTTATGGGCTACAATGTCGCGTATTTTACCCTATTATGAAGGAAGTGTTACGATGTGGTTTAAAAATTTAATGTCATATAGGCTGACTAAGCCCTTAGATTGGGATCTTAAAGAATTACAACGCCAGTTGTCAGATTGTGAATTTCATCCTTGTAGCTCACAAGATCAAAGTAAATTCGGTTGGACGAATCCCTTGAAAGACAGCGAATTATTGCATTTTTCTGTCGGTAAACACATTTTATTGGTTGCGAAAAAAGAAGAGAAAATGTTGCCGGCGAATGTGGTGAAACGTGAATTAGATGAACGCATTGAAAGCCTTGAGCAAAAAGAAAACCGTAAATTGAAGAAAACGGAAAAACAAACGTTAAAAGATGATGTGGTGATGAATTTATTGCCACGCGCATTCACTAAAAATCAGCAAACTGCTGTGTGGATTGATACAGAGAACAACCTTGTTCATATTGATGCGGCATCCAGTAAACGTGCAGAAGATGCTTTGGCATTGTTACGTAAATCACTTGGTTCGTTACCGGTTGTACCGTTGGCTTTTGCCAATGAACCTTCGACCATTTTAACGAATTGGATTGTGCAGGAAAAAATCCCGCATTGGTTGGTGACATTAGAAGAAGCTGAACTGCGTGGAAGCCAAGAAGACAGCGTGATTCGATGTAAAAAACAGCCTTTAGAAAATGAAGAGATTCTCGCGCTTTTACAAGATGGAAAAAAAGTGGTGAGCAAACTCGCATTGGAGTGGGAAGATACGCTGACGTTTGTATTTAATGAAGATTGTACGCTCAAACGTTTAAAATTTGCTGATGCGGTGCGTGAGAAAAATGCGGATATTTTAAAAGAAGATTATGCGCAACGCTTTGATGCTGATTTTGTATTAATGACAGGTATTTTATCTAAACTGACCGAAAACTTACTCGATGAATTTGGTGGTGAGAAAGTCAGATTAGGTTAGTTTTATCATAAAATAAAAAGGCGAACATGATGTTCGCCTTTTGTTTGTTTAAAAGTGCGGTCAAATTTCCGCACATTTTAATTAGTGTGTACTCGTACTGGTTGTCGTACGGTTTGCACGTTTACGATCGTTTTCCGTTAAGAGTTTTTTACGGATACGGATCGATTCAGGTGTTACTTCCACTAACTCGTCATCATCGATAAACTCGATAGCTTGTTCAAGTGTAAATTTCACCGGCGTAGTTAAGACGATGGCATCATCTTTACCTGACGCACGCATATTGGTGAGTTTTTTACCTTGTAAACAGTTAACGGTTAAGTCGTTTGTACGACTGTGAATACCGATAATTTGCCCCTCGTAAACTTCTACGTTGGCTTCGATCATTAATTTACCACGCTCTTGTAAACCAAATAGTGCATAAGCAAGTGCTTTACCGGTTGCGTTAGAAATTAATACACCGTTTTTACGTTGGCCGATTTCACCTGGTTTGATGTCATCGTAGTGATCGAAACTAGAGTAAAGTAAACCGGTACCAGATGTCATAGTCATGAATTCACCACGGAAACCGATCAAGCCACGGCTTGGGATGATGTATTCTAAACGTACACGACCTTTGCCATCCGGCATCATGTCGCGAACTTCACCTTTACGGATACCTAATGCTTCCATAACAGAACCTTGGTGTTGTTCTTCTACATCGATAGTCACTTGCTCGTAGGGCTCTTGTTTTTTGCCGTTGATTTCACGGTAGATTACGTTAGGACGAGAAACCGCAAGTTCGTAACCTTCACGACGCATATTTTCAATTAATACAGAAAGGTGTAATTCACCACGGCCAGAAACACGGAATTCATCTGGGTTTGGCGTTTCTTCTACGCGTAATGCCACGTTGTGAACTAACTCTTTGTTTAAACGTTCAAGAATTTGACGAGAAGTCACATATTTACCTTCTTGACCTGCAAACGGTGAAGTATTTACACAGAAGAACATGGTTACGGTTGGTTCATCAACGGTTAATGAAGGTAAGGCTTCAACTGCGTTGATATCACAAATGGTATCCGAGATATTTAATTCACCTAAACCCGTAATCGCGATGATATCGCCTGCGTAAGCAACATCTTCTTCATAACGTTGTAAACCAAGGTGACCTAATACTTGACCTACACGACCTTGGCGAGTTTTACCTTCACCATCAATGATCGTTACAGGTTGATTTGGTTTGATTGAGCCACGTTTGATACGACCGATACCGATAACACCCACATAGCTGTTATAGTCTAGTTGGGAAATTTGCATTTGGAATGGAGCATCTAATTCCACTTTTGGCGGTTCAACGTGTTGAACGATCGCTTCAAATAATGGGGTCATGTCTTCCGCTAATTCTTCGTGTTCAAGACCTGCTACACCATTTAATGCAGAAGCATAGATAATCGGGAAGTCTAATTGCTCATCGGTTGCACCAAGATTAACAAATAAATCGAAAACTTGATCCACCACCCAATCAGGACGTGCGCCTGGACGGTCAACTTTGTTGATAACTACGATTGGTTTTAAACCATGAGCAAAGGCTTTTTGGGTTACGAAACGCGTTTGTGGCATTGGACCGTCAAAGGCATCTACCACTAAAAGTACAGAATCCACCATAGAAAGTACACGTTCTACTTCACCACCGAAGTCGGCGTGTCCTGGGGTATCTACGATGTTAATGCGATAACCATTCCAGTTAATTGCGGTATTTTTTGCAAGAATGGTAATACCACGTTCTTTTTCAAGATCGTTTGAGTCCATTACGCGTTCATCAACATCACCACGAGTTGATTCAAATGTACCAGATTGTTGAAGGAGTTTGTCAACGAGGGTGGTTTTACCATGGTCAACGTGAGCGATAATTGCGATATTGCGCAATTTGTTAATATCAATGTCGTTTTTCATTTATTACGTTCTTAAAGTTTAAGTTTTGTAGGGTGGAATTTTAATGCCACCGAATAGTCCAAGTAGTTTGAATTAGTGAGTAAACTCACCCTACGAGAATCTCGAAAGGGCAAAAATTATACACGATATTTCGCTGCTCTGCTATGCCAGGACATAAAATAAATCTTATGAAAAAAGCAAGCGATTGCGTTATAATGCTCTTTTAATTTTATTAAAGATTATACACATAGCAAAATAGAGGACTCCTTATGCCAAATGCAAATGCAATTGCCAACGTATTTAAACTGATCGAAGAGAACGATATTAAGTTCGAGCTGCTTCGTTTCACCGACATTAAAGGTCAAGAACATGGTGTTTCCATCCCAGTTAGCCTTGTCGATGAAGATATGTTTGAAGATGGCAAAATGTTCGATGGCTCTTCTGTTGAAGGTTGGAAAACCATTAACAAAGCCGATATGCTTTTAATGCCAATCGCTGAGACTGCAGTAGTCGATCCATTTGCGCAGATCCCAACACTTTCAATTCGTTGTAGCGTTTATGAGCCAACAACCATGCAAAGCTATGATCGTGATCCGCGTTCAATCGCTATTCGTGCAGAAAACTATATGCGTTCAACAGGCGTTGCAGATCAGGC
>CAUGKJ010000091.1 GCA_959600045.1 uncultured Haemophilus sp. | reverse complement strand
TGCAGAACAAGCCGCAGAAAGATTACGTGCGTTAAGCGAAGTACATTATAAAGAACGTTAAGCAATAATTTCCCTCTTGAGTTAAGAGGGAGTGTGAAAGATAAAGGAAAATAATATGACTCCAGTCCAAAAATCCCAACACATTTTTACGCAAAAATATAACAAGCAACCTGAACTGACCGTGTATGCACCAGGTCGTGTAAACATTATCGGCGAACATACTGACTACAATGATGGCTTTGTGATGCCTTGTGCGATCAATTATGGTACAGCCATTGCGGGATCAAAACGTGCTGATCATATTTGGAATGTCTATGCCGCAGATCTTGATCTTGAGGATACCTTTTCTCTTGATGAAGATTTCCCTCAAAGTGAGCAAAAATGGGCGAATTATGTGCGTGGTGTTGTGAAATTTATTCAAGAACGTTGCCCGCAATTTAAACAAGGTGCTGATTTAGTTATTTCAGGAAATGTACCACATTCTTCTGGTTTAAGCTCTTCCGCTGCCCTTGAAGTGGCGACAGGCAAGTTCTGCCAACAACTTAGTGATTTACCTTTAACACATACAGAAATTGCTTTAATTGGTCAAAAAGCTGAAAACAAATTTGTAGGTGCGAATTGCGGAAACATGGATCAATTGATTTCCGCTTTAGGGCAAAAAGATCATCTCTTAATGATTGATTGCCGTAGCTTAGAAACACAGCCAACACCTGTGCCGAAAGATGTCGCTGTTATTATTGTGAACTCAAATGTACCCCATGATTTGGTGACAGGTGAATACAACACACGCCGTTGGCAATGTGAAAAAGCCGCAGAGTTTTTTGGTGTGAAAGCGTTACGTGATGTGTCAGTAGAAGAATTCCAAAAAAGAGAAGCAGAATTGACCGCACTTAATTCTTTAGTGGCTAAACGTGCACGCCATGTGGTGACTGAAAACCAACGTGTGCTTGATGCCGTTGAAGCATTAAAACATAACGATTTAACAAAATTAGGCGAATTAATGGGGCAATCTCACGTGTCAATGCGTGATGATTTTGAGATTACTGTGCCACAAATCGATTATCTTGTTGAACTCGCTCAATTAGTCATTGGTAAAACCGGTGGTGCGAGAATGACCGGCGGTGGTTTCGGTGGTTGCATTGTTGCTCTTGCTCCTCATGATAAAGTCGAAGCTGTGCGTAAAATTATTGCCGATAATTATGAAAAACAAACGGGTTTAAAAGAAGATTTCTACATTTGCACAGCCTCACAAGGAGTGAGTCTATGCTAGAAAAAACGGCGTTCAATGCACCAGATGGACAGCCTTATCAACTTGTTCAACTCACTAATTCGAATGGCATGACTGTGCAATTTATGGATTGGGGAGCCACTTGGCTTTCTTGTAAAGTCCCAGTGAATGGTGAGTTGCGAGAAGTGTTGCTTGGCTGCAAAGTGGAAGATTATCCTCATCAAACTGCTTATTTGGGCGCAAGCGTGGGACGTTATGCGAACCGAATTGCTAACGCCCAATTTGAATTAGGTGAGCGAGTAATCCAGCTGGTTGCGAATCAAGGCAAACATCAATTACATGGTGGTAAAGAAGGCTTTGATAAACGCCGTTGGAAAGTGGAAGAGTGCGGTCAGAATTTTGTGCGTTTTTCCCTTGTGTCTCCCGATAGTGATCAAGGTTTTGAAGGTAATGTGCAAGTCACTGTGATTTACACGCTGACTGATGAAAATAGCGTAAAAATTGAATACGAAGCCGAAAGTGATAAAGATACCGCGCTTAATTTAACAAACCACGCTTATTTCAATTTAGAAAATGCCGAACAGGGCTGTGACGTACGAAATCACACATTACGCCTTAATGCGGATTTCTATCTGCCAGTTGATGGCGAAGGCATCCCAAATTCACCACTTAAACATGTGGTGAATACCAGCTTTGATTTTCGTGTGGCAAAACCAATCGCACAAGATTTCCAACAAGGCGATCAAGTGGTAACAAAAGGTTACGATCATTCCTTTATCGTCAATAAAGCATGGCAAAAGCCTTGTGTATTATTGACTTCCCCTAATGAAGATTTAAGCCTTGAAATGCTCACATCCCAAGCCGCGTTACAGGTTTATACGGGAAACTATCTTGCAGGCACTCCAACTCGTGAAGGTGGCACTTATCAAGATTTCAGCGGCATTGCACTTGAAACTCAATGTCTTCCCGATACCCCAAACCACCCAGAATGGCAAAATTATGGCGGTATTCAAAAAGCAGGTGAACGCTATTACCAGTGGACAGAGTTTAGGTTTAAATAGGTAATCCTTGAAAGTGCGGTTAAAAAATATTGTATTTTTAACCGCATTTTTTATTCTTATGAATAGAGCATTTAAGGTATATTTGAATGTATTAGGTAATAGCTTATCGATAATCTCAGCATACTAATGCTCATTCGTTGATATGTTAGTTTAATTGGGAAATAAAAATGATCAGATATAGTGAACAAGACTTTATAAATGAAATTAGATCCATGGTAAGTAATAATGCATCAGAACAGGAGATTTCTTATCGAGCCTTAGAATTGATGAATTCATCAATTGATTGGAGAGAGGAGTTTCGTGATTTTGCATTGGATCTGATTAGTATAATAGAACCTGGTTTCTATATGACAAATGATGAAATATTAGAAAATATTAATTTGTTGGGTAAAAAATATTATCCATAAGATGAATATTGGAAAATATCACCCCTATGTAGAAGTAAAAGGATATAAAGAACCTAAAAATACAGTTTACCCGCCTATGAAATAGGAGCTGATTATGGATTTTAAATTTTATTGGTATATATCGTCTACATGGAAAGACGGTGTTTTAAGACCTCGTTGCTCAATGTTAAATGTAGATAAGGCTTTAAATATAGTTAATTTTTTGAGTGATGATGAGGGATTAGGTTTAAGCCATTTACAAAAGTGGATAAAAAACGGTCTTGAAGAGATTGATAAAATATCTAAAAAAGAAATTCCTGAATATGATATGTGGGGACAAACTTTAGGTGCGCTAATCTCGTTAGATAAAGTAACTATTTATTGGGGGGATGAGGAATATCCTGATGATTATCTTGAGTTTGACCAATTTAAGATCATTTTATCTAATTGGCATGACTTCTTACTATCTGAACCCAATATAAGCAATGAAGTTTATTTTTCAGTTTAGAGTAGAGGTATTTTATGGCAGTCATGAGCGGTGGACATTCTCCCCCCAGCAGCATCTCCTGACGCGTGCTTGTATCTATCTAAAAATAAACAAACTGAAGCTGCTAATAAAAATAATGAAAATTTGAATTAAACGAAATTAATGTTTTAGGCACGCCTCAGGAGACGCACTCCATCACGGGAGAGACAAAAAATGGAAATAAATGAAATAAGAACAATATTTTTAAAATATTGGGATCCTATTTTAATAGGTGATAATGAATTGTTAATTGATGAATATGATAATTATGTTAATAGTATGTTTAATTACTTAAAGGGAGATAATATTGATATTGATGATATTGTAGATTTATTAATTTTATTTGAAAATGAGATGGGGGTAGAAACGGATCTATATACAAAGAGAAATGTTGCTAGTAAATTGATTAAATAGTAAAGCATATGAATACTAATTCTTAAAGGTAATTTCTTTAAGGGGGCATATTCACACTACACTAGGAAATGTAAAAGTGGAAAAAGTAGTTAAAGAATATGCAAATGGTGTTTATGAGGCTAAAGTTTCTATTCAAATCCTAAGGCTTTAAAAGATCCAAATGCGAAGTCATTTTTAGAAAAATCCGGTAAGGAAAAAGACAGTGTATTAACAATGTTTCCAAGAACCTGGACTCAGAATAGATTGAGGGTTGAATTGGAGCATACATTTAAAAATGCTAGCAAAGTTCCTAGTACTAAGTCTGAGTGGAAAGGAGTGACAAAATCAGGAGTTGAAGTTCGTTGGTCTGTTAAGGAAAATGGAAAAATCGACACTATTAATCCTAAGGCTCCTAGTTATATTTAGGAAAGTATATGAAATTGTTATTTAAGTTTGATGATTCAAGTTTTTATAATTCAACTTGTGTGTTTTTAAATGATGAAAATCACTCCTGGAGAGATGAATATGTACGTATATATTTAGATACTTTAAAATTTGATAGTAGTATTACATTAGCCGATTTATCTATAGATAAAGATTATGTTAGTACGGATGTGATGGATGCAGTAATAGATAAAAATAAGGTATATTTAGGATTTTCGTTGTATTTACCTGAAGATAGACCTGCAGACTATGATCCTAGTGAGGAAAAGTATTATATTGTAGATAGAGAGGAATTAACGTATTTAGCTAGACAGTGGTATAGTTTCATTCAAAGGCCTGTAGAGTTAAAGCGGCCAGATTACCAAGAAATTATTGATTCAGAGGATGCGTATAAATAAGCATAAGCTATAGAAGCTCCTTCTACCAGCAGAAGGAATCATAACAACAGTTAAAATTGAAGTGCGGTTAAAAATTTTTATGTTTTTAATCGCACTTTGTTTTTATTATCCTTATTTTATTTGCGGTTATTTAAGGTTATTTATATAAGAGGATAATATCCATAAAAAAATTATAGGTATTATTTTGTTGACTGTTTTCATCGGATTTAATAAACTTACTATTATTTAGTTTTTTAGTATGGTATTTAATTTTATTAAATCCAATATTTTTCAACACTTTAATAACCACAATTTTATTATGACTATATCTAGATTATTTGGGAGTGGATTATTTTTAATTTCACCTTTTGTTTTTGCAGAGCCTTCTACTAATTTAAATGTAGAAAAACAAATCGATGCCAAACAACAGAAGCAACAAGCTGAACAAGATGCGGCTATTTTAGCCCAGCAAACGCAATCCGCGAATGTGCGTTTAGAGGGTGAAAAAGAAGCCTCTCGTAGCTTTCCACAGAATGAAGCACAATGTTTTCCTATCAATCAATTGGTGCTGACCGATTATCAAGCTG
>CAUGKJ010000090.1 GCA_959600045.1 uncultured Haemophilus sp. | reverse complement strand
CTTTTAATCCGTTGGTCGAAGGTTCGAATCCTTCACGACCCACCACTTTAAATCAGCACCTTAACGGGTGTTTTTTTATATCTAAAATTTAGGATAAAGACTTTCCTACTCTCTTTTCTAAAAAAACACATAAAAAATAACCGCACTTACGTACGGTTACTTATCTATAGTTATTTTAAATGATTAGCCGTGATAACGTCCTACGCCTAATTCATCTTCTTTACGAGTACGATTCATCACTTCTTGTGGAGATTGTGCAATACGTAATCCCATTTGGTCTTCAGTACGTACCACATCGCCACGCAGAGAGTTAGTATAAACGTCGGTAATTTTGATATCGACAAACTTACCAATCATATCTGGTGAACCTTGGAAATTCACAATACGGTTGTTTTCAGTACGTCCTGTTAATTCCATAATATCTTTCTTAGACGGCCCTTCTACCAATACACGTTGCTCAGTACCAAGCATACGACGGCTATATTGCGCTGCTTGTTGGTTGATACGTTCTTGTAAAAGATAGAGACGTTGTTTTTTCTCTTCTTCAGTGACATCATCTGGCATATCTGCTGCAGGTGTACCTGGACGCGCGGAATAGATAAAGCTAAAGCTCATATCAAAATTCACTTGTGCGATCAGGTTCATTGTTTGTTCAAACTCTTCATTAGTTTCACCTGGGAAACCAACAATGAAATCTGAGCTGATTTGAATATTTGGACGAACTGCACGTAATTTACGAATGATCGATTTGTATTCTAACGCGGTATGACCACGTTTCATCATGGTTAAAATGCGGTCAGAACCAGCTTGCACCGGTAAGTGTACGAAGTCCACTAATTCCGGTGTATCGCGATACACGTCAATAATATCGTCAGTAAATTCGATTGGGTGACTGGTAGTAAAACGTAAACGGTCGATACCGTCAATAGATGCCACTAAGCGCAATAATTCCGCAAATGTACAGATACCGCCATCAAATGTTGGGCCACGATACGCATTTACGTTTTGGCCTAATAAATTGATTTCACGTACACCTTGATCGGCCAACTGCGCAATTTCAAATAATACATCATCAACAGGACGGCTGACTTCTTCACCACGGGTATAAGGCACCACGCAGTAAGTACAATATTTATTACAGCCTTCCATAATAGACACAAATGCGGTTGGGCCTTCTGCACGAGGTTCAGGTAAACGGTCAAATTTCTCAATTTCTGGGAAACTCACATCCACCACCGAACTTTTACCGCCACGAATTTGATTAATCATTTCTGGTAAGCGATGTAAAGTTTGCGGACCAAATACGATATCCACGTAAGGTGCACGATGACGAATATGTTCACCTTCTTGTGAAGCTACACAACCGCCCACACCGATGACTAGGTTTGGATTTTGTTTTTTTAATTCTTTCCAACGACCTAACTGATGGAACACTTTTTCTTGTGCTTTTTCACGGATAGAACAGGTGTTAAGAAGTAACACATCTGCTTCTTCTGGAATATCTGTCAATTCCAAACCATGTGTATTTAAGAGAAGATCGGCCATTTTCGATGAATCATACTCATTCATCTGACAGCCCCATGTTTTAATATGTAATTTTTGCGTCATATTGCTTAAAAAATAAAGATTAGTAAAAAGATAAAATCGGTCGGCTATTGTACAGATTTGTGGGAATTCTGGCTAGTATAAAATGGACTTTTACCCATTTCGGTATAGAAAAAGTGCGGTTAAAATCACCTGAATTTTAACCGCACTTTGTTTAGTATCCTTCTTCCTCCATATTAGGTAGGAATGTTTTTTGTTTGATTCGTTTTACTCTCGTTTCAATTCGTCCATCTGGGTGTAGCTCAATTTCACGCCAGCCTGGTTGTAAGATATCTAACGCAAAATGATTGCTATCCGGCTTAAATTGAATACAAGTTGCTGGTGTTGCCATGGTTTGATAACCTTGCCAATAGCCATCGACTTCTTGATGAATATGACCGTATAAAATCCCTTTTACATTATTGAATTGAGCCAGAACCTCTGAGAATTCATGAGCATTGCGTAAGTTATGCTGATCAAGCCATGCTGAATTTGTTGGTAATAAATGATGATGCAATACAACTAAGCTATGACGAGATGGATTTTCTGCTAATTTTATTTTTAACCAATCTAGCTGATAAGCGCTCAATTCGCCATGAGGCACACCGAAAACTTGGCTATCTAACAAAATTACCTGCCAATGTTTACCTAAAAGTAAATGTTTTGACGCATTAATAGGCGATTGGCTTAAATGCTCGACCATTTTGGGTTGAAAATCATGGTTACCCGGAAGCCAAAATACTGACTTATTTAACGGTTTAACCATTTCAACAAATCGCAGATAGCCTTCGTCGCTACTATCTTGTACCAAATCCCCTGTTGCAAGCACGACATCGTACTCAAAAGGCTCCAACTGAATTTCTTTTAATACCTGAGAAAAACTTTCATGCGTGTTGATACCTAATAAGTCTTTGCTTGTATCTTTAAACAAATGAGGATCGGTAATTTGTAATAATTTGACAACTTCACTCGCGGGTTCGTATTCAAATCTATTGTTCATGGGACTCCTATTGCCAGCGTTGCTGCAATTGGGCGTAATTTAATTGAAGCCATTGCAAGCCCATTACTGCAATGCCATTATCAATTTTGCCATTACACATCCATTGATAGGCCTGCTCACGTTTCACCACATGAACACGGATGTCTTCATTTTCTTCAGCTAAACCATGAATGCCCTTGGCTTGCGAGCTATCTACTCGACCGACAAACAGATGAATACGCTCGACTACGCCACCCGGGCTATCCCATACACTTAAACAATGAGTAAGATCTTGAACGGATACACCAGCTTCTTCTTCACTTTCACGCAAAGCCACTTCTTCAGGTTGTTCACCCTCTTCTACCATGCCGGCGATCAATTCTAATAACCAAGGAGAACGAGCTGAGCCAGGTTGATATGCACCAATGCGTACTTGTTCCACTAAAACCACCGAATCGTCTTTCGGATCGTAAGCAATCACGGCAGAGGCGGCACCTTTAACCAACAACTCTCGTGTTACGACACCACTTTCGCCACCGGCAAAAAGTTTGTGTTTGAACTGTACTTTCTTAAGTGTAAAAAAACCTTTATAAACAGTTTCTTCATTAAGAACTTCTATATCATGCTGACTAAACTGTTGAATTTCTGACATCATTACTCTCCTAGTATCGAGGTCGCATAATACTCCCATAAAAAAATAAAAAAAACTGAACCCTCTATTTTTTTGTCGAAACTTTGAAGCCGGTCACAAAAAAAGAAAACCTATGATGATTTCTTATTCATCATAGGTTTACATTAAAAATTTATTTAAATTAACAAACGCGGCTGATTATCTCCCCATCTGCTACCTTCGTTTTAATGGTGTCACCTGTTTTGACTTGTGTCACACTCACAATGGCATGTCCCTTAACATCCTCTGCAATGGAATATCCTCGTGCTAATACTTTTAATGGACTTAATCCATCCAACTTACCACACAATGTCGCTAATTTATTTTGACGTTCCGTGACTTGACGATTCGCCCCTAAATTTAACCGCACTTGTAGCTGAGCTAAATATTGGGATTGTTTTTGCAACCGATAAGGCAACGGATTTTGTTTTAAACGCGCTGAAAGTGCGGTCAATTTTTGCTGCGTTTTATCCATTTGGCGCTGCATCGCCAAGACTAAACGATGATGTAATTGCGCCGTTCTGGCTTTCTGCATCAATAATTGATTTTGCGGATGTTGGTTTTGCAGGCGTAAACGTAACTGTTGCAAACGTTGTTGTTGATGACTAAAAATACGATCTAATGCCATCTCTAAGCGCTGTTGTTTATAGGCTAACTGTTGAAGTAATTCCTGCTGATTGCGACTCACTAACTCCGCCGCAGCAGAGGGGGTTGGCGCACGTAAATCAGCCACAAAATCGGCAATGGTGACATCCGTTTCGTGACCGACTGCACTAATAATGGGTAAATTAGAACGGAAAATCGCACGTGCCACTTCTTCTTCATTAAAGCACCAAAGATCTTCTAAAGAACCACCACCACGGCCGACAATCAATACATCCACTTCTTGACGTGCATTAGCGAGTTCAATCATTTGGACGATTTCAGCCGTTGCATCTTTGCCTTGCACTGCCGTTGGATAAATCACCACTTTTAAACTGGGATCTCGGCGAGCCAAAATATGCAGAATATCTTGCAATGCGGCACCAGTCGAAGAGGTAACAATACCCACCGCTTTAGCAAAGTCCGGCAAGCTTTTCTTCAAGTTTTGTGCAAACAGTCCTTCAGCCGCCAATTTCATTTTTAGCGCTTCAAATTGCTGTTGCAACAAGCCTTCACCCGCAGGGTGCATAGATTCGATAATCAGCTGATAATCACCGCGAGGTTCATATAAACTGACATTTGCCCGCACCAAGACCTGCATACCATTTTGCGGACGAAATCCCACCCGCAAATTTTTCATACGGAACATCGCACCGCGAACTTGGGCATTTTCATCTTTCAGCGTTAAATACCAATGCCCAGACACCGGTTGGGTGAAATTGGAAATTTCACCGGTGAGCCAAATCTGTGAAAAATTCCCTTCTAGCATTTGGCGGGCGGCGCTGTTAAGCTGGGAAACAGAGTAAATGTTTTCAGACATTATTCAATCAACACCCAACCGTCATCCAGCCAGTTACAAATCGAATCGAGCAATAATTCCATCGTACTTTCAGGATCTTCTGTATCATTCACTAAGGTGTTTAAGAATGCCCAATCTAGCGCTTCACCATCGGAAAGGCGTTTCAATACTTCCGCTTCAATAACATTCACTTCATCTAACCATTCGCCATTCGCATAAATGCGGAGCGGATTTTCGGTGTAAAGCAATTTGCAGTTATTGTCCTGCATTAATACACCTTGTTCCTCTTCTAAAATTGACCGCACTTCGTCAGGATCGGACATCTCATCCGAT
>CAUGKJ010000089.1 GCA_959600045.1 uncultured Haemophilus sp. | reverse complement strand
GCCATTTAGAAGCACTGGCAAATACCTCATCTTTGGCGACACAAGCACAAAGTGCGGTCAATATTCCAGTAAAAATGCCACTTATCGGCAATAAACTGGATTTGGCTTATTTCTGGCAAAGTTGGTTGAATTACCAGGCGCCTGTCGCAGATAAAGCCTTTGCCTTTCATTATGCTCTCGCCCAAGGTTTTGCTGAACTTGCTGCGAACCAAGCACGCAAACACCGATGCCGTACTATCGTATTATCCGGCGGTGTGATGCATAACCAACTGCTACGTCGTTTATTAAAAGAAAATTTGAGCGAATTCCATGTACTAAGTGCGCATAAACTACCGATGGGTGATGGTGGACTCAGTTTAGGTCAGGCGATTATTGCCATGCATAGAAACTGATAATCCTTAATATTAAATATAAGAAAAAGAGTTAATCGAAAAGTGACGATTAACTCTTTTGTTTTTTTGTATTTCTTTTTTATAGCGGAATACTGGAAAAGAAAACCAATAGTAACGGTGGCAGAATATTCGTGACAAATCCGAATGAAATCGCAATTGGCGTGACTTCAATACCTCCCGCTTTTTGGATAATTGGTAAAGTGCAATCTATTGCTGTCGCACCCGTAATCCCAATTGCAGTCGAACGGAAATGACGCATAAATAATGGGATGACAAATAAACTGACAATTTCACGGGATAAGTCATTAAAAAAGGCAATACTACCCTGTACTGGTCCCCATGCATTGGTTAATACCACGCTGGATAACGAATACCACCCCATTCCAGAGGCAAACGCCAATCCTTGCGTAATTGGCATAGCCAAAACGAAAGCAGCAATGATACCGCCTAGTAATGAAGTAAAAGTAAACACCATCCCCGTTTGGAAACCTCGTCTATTGAACAGAGCTTCTTTCAAGGAAATGCCGTTATTTCTTAGCTGAATCCCCACAAAGAAAATCAGTATGATCAATACATACAAATTGATACCAGTAGGCAACATGATATAGGATTTGAATAAGAAACCACAAAGGGTACCAATCACCACGGTGCCGGAAAGTTTGAGTGAGTCAATTAAGGAGTGCCAGCGAGAATCAATTTTACCTTGTGATTTAAGTGGCTCAGCGGGGTTAAAGCGGTCATAAAGCATCAAACCAATCATATTGGATCCCAAAATGATCGCAGATAGTGTCACCGCAGTTGTGCCAATAATCGGCAGTTTATGCTCTAAATCATCTAACTGGCCGAGTAAATAACCCATTAAGAAAAGAATAATGTAAAGCAAAAACATCACGATATGATTAATTTTTGCAATATAGGATTTATTATTGACCTTTAATAAATAACCTAACACCATCGGTATTAAGACAATTAATAAGCCATTTATCATATCCTGCATCATACTTCTCCTTTCTTATTCCATTGAAGCTAGCATACCCCTTTTCGTCCTCTTTTCAAAGCGCATAAAAAAGTGCGGTCAAATCGACCGCACTTTTAACCATCTGAAAATTAAACTGATTAGCCATTTACTTGGCGACGTGCTAATACAGCATCAGATAACTGTTTTAACACAATTTCTGTATCTTCCCAACCGATACAAGCATCAGTGATACTTTGTCCGTAAGTCTGCGCTTTACCATCGACTAAATCTTGACGCCCTTCAACGATATGACTTTCTACCATGACACCGAAGATCTGTTTTGAACCACCTGCAATTTGTCGGCAAACATCTTCACAAACTTCCATTTGTTTTTTGAATTGTTTGCTACTATTTGCATGGCTGAAATCAACCATGACATGTGGAATACGACCTGATTTTTCGATCTCTGCACAAACTTTTGCAACGTCTTCTGCTTTATAGTTAGGACCTTTATCCCCACCACGTAAAATGATGTGGCAGTCTTCATTTCCTTTTGTTGAAACAATCGCCGAATGGCCAAATTTTGTCACAGACAAGAAGTAATGCGAGGCTTCTGCCGCCCCCATTGCATCTAAGGCTACTTTTACGCCACCATTTGTGCCATTTTTAAAGCCTACCGCACAAGATAAGCCTGAAGCTAACTCACGGTGAACTTGAGATTCCGTTGTTCTCGCACCAATTGCGCCCCAGCTCATGAAATCAGCTACATATTGTGGTGTGATCATATCTAAGAACTCACCGGCTGATGGTACGCCTAAGTTATTGATGTCAGATAATAATTTACGTGCAATACGCAAACCATCATTTAAACGATATGTATCATTTAAATAAGGATCATTAATTAACCCTTTCCAGCCCACTGTTGTACGCGGTTTTTCAAAGTAAACGCGCATCACCACTTCAAGTGTATCTTTATATTTATCACGTAATACTTTTAAACGTTTTGCGTAATCTAATGCGGCTTTAGGATCATGAATAGAACAAGGACCAATTACCACAAGTAAACGGTCATCTTTCCTATGAATAATATTGTGTGCATGTAAACGGGTTTTATGAACTAAATCTGCAGCTTCTTGACTTGCTGGAAATTTTTCTAATAAGGCAATGGGAGGCAATACCTGATCGACTTTTTCAATTCGGGTATCATCATTTGCAACTTTTACTTCGATTTCTTCTTTCTTCGTCGCCATATGTCACTCTCTAAATCTTAAATGTTGTGCTTAAATCTAATGGCGTTACTCTACACCTATTTTTTGTACTAGTAAACTAGTTCATTTGAATTGTTACACAATTATTATGTGATTGCGTAAAATTTATACTACCTAAGCAGTAAAATAGGGCGTTATTAAACTATATTTCCGCCTTGGCTGGCAAGGTTTTTGACGTAAAAATAGGTTGTACCAGCCCTATTTAAACAGAATGATTCTTTTATCCTTCAAATTAACAAAGAGGTTTAGATAAATGCGGGCAAAAAGAACAATTTCAACATCTACCACACTTTTTAAAAATATTTTTTCAATGCCCTTGTTTTTACTGAACATCCCCCTCATTTTTTTGTCTGATTGAACACTTATTCAGTCATTTATTTTTACTTGGAGAACTCTATGAAGAAAAGAAATTTTGTATTAACCGGTATAGCATTAGGTTTAAGCGTGTTTGCAACCTCTTTATCCGCTCAAGCGGCTATTCCAAATGAAATTGTCGAACAAGGCAGCCTTGCGCCCATGTTAGAAAAAGCACAAGCAGCAGTTGTGACCCTTTCTGTTGAAGGCAAAGCAAAAGCAAACAGCCGTTCAGCATTACCTGATGATATTCCAGAAGAATTTAAATTTTTCTTTGGTGATCAATTTGGCGAACAATTTGGTGGAGATCGTGGTGCATCACGCAACTTCCGAGGTTTAGGTTCTGGCGTGATCATCAATGCAGATAAAGGCTATGTTTTAACTAACAATCACGTGGTAGATGGTGCGGATAAAATCACCGTAAAATTGCAAGACGGACGTGAGTTCAAAGCCAAACTCGTTGGAAAAGATGAACAATCAGATATTGCTTTAGTACAAATCGAAAAACCAGCAAATCTCACTGCGATCAAAATGGCTGATTCCGATAAATTACGTGTCGGTGATTTTACCGTTGCTATTGGTAACCCATTCGGTTTAGGCCAAACCGTGACATCAGGTATTGTTTCAGCACTTGGTCGTTCTACTGGTTCAGATAGCGGTGCATATGAAAACTATATCCAAACGGATGCGGCGGTAAACCGTGGTAACTCTGGTGGCGCATTATTGAACTTAAAAGGTGAATTAATTGGTATTAATACCGCGATTATTTCTCCAAGTGGTGGTAACGCCGGAATTGCCTTTGCGATTCCAAGCAACCAAGCCAATAACCTTGTGCAACAAATCTTAGAATTTGGTGAAGTACGCCGTGGTTTACTCGGTATTAAAGGTGGCGAATTAAATGCCGATTTAGCAAAAGCCTTTAATGTTAGTGCGCAACAAGGTGCATTTGTGAGTGAAGTCATTCCAAATTCTGCTGCCGAAAAAGCTGGCTTGAAAGCGGGTGATGTGATCACTGCAATGAATGGTCAGAAAATTTCAAGCTTCGCCGAAATGCGTGCAAAAATTGCAACTTCTGGTGCAGGTAAAGAAATTGAACTCACTTATTTACGTGATGGCAAAACTGACAACGTAAAAGTGACTTTACAAGCAGACGATGGCTCTCAAACGGCAAGTAAAACAGAACTTCCTGCACTAGATGGTGCAACCTTAAACAACTACGATGCAAAAGGTGTTAAAGGTGTAGAAATTAGTAAAGTACAGCCAAATTCAATGGCAGCACAACGCGGTTTAAAATCAGGTGATATCATCATCGGCATCAACCGTCAGCCAATTGAAAGCACGCAAGACTTACGCAAAGCGCTAGATGAAAAACCATCTGCTGTTGCACTCAATATCTTACGTGGCAAAAACAACTTCTACTTATTAGTGCAATAAAATAAAAAGAGCGGTTAATTTGACCGCTCTTTTTCTTTATTCAGATATCATAAACTGCTCTCTCAATTGATGAAGTTGATCACGTACAGCAGCGGCTTTTTCAAATTCGAGATCTTGAGCAAATTTATACATTTGTTGTTCCAATTTCTTAATTTGTTGTTGGAATTCTTTGGCTGATTTAGGCGCATTGTAAAGTGCGGTCGGTTCAGCTGCTGTTTTACCACGCTGTTTCGATTTGGCTTTTTGATTTGCACCTTGACCAATATCTAACAACTCGCCCACTTTCTTATTCAATGCCTGTGGAACAATGCCGTGCTCTTCATTGTATTTCATTTGTTTTTCACGACGGCGATTCGTTTCGGTAATGGCTTTTTCCATAGATTTAGTAATGCTATCAGCATACAAAATTGCTTTACCATTTAAGTTTCGAGCAGCACGGCCGATAGTTTGGATTAAAGAGCGCTCAGAACGCAAGAAACCTTCTTTATCCGCATCTAAAATCGCCACAAGAGAAACTTCAGGAATATCCAAGCCCTCACGTAGCAAGTTGATACCAACCAATACATCAAATTCGCCTAGACGTAAATCACGAATAATCTCTACACGCTCAACGGTATCAATA
>CAUGKJ010000088.1 GCA_959600045.1 uncultured Haemophilus sp. | reverse complement strand
AATGAAGATTTTTTTCTAAAAATCATTACTTTGGTATAGAATAAAATGAGTTTTACATTGTTCAGGAAGAAAATGATGACAATTCAACAAGCACTCGAAACCATTCATCAACAAATCCAAACATCCACTCAACTGGCAAATCGTCCTGAAAGTGCGGTCACTTTATTAGCAGTTTCTAAAACTAAACCCAATGAAGCGATTTTAGAAGCCTACCAAGCCGGACAAAAAGCATTTGGGGAGAACTATGTTCAAGAAGGTGTCGATAAAATTCAGTATTTTGAAGCGCAGAACATTCAACTTGAATGGCATTTTATTGGGCCATTGCAATCTAATAAAACCCGTCTTGTGGCAGAACATTTCGATTGGATGCAAACGCTAGAACGTGCAAAAATTGCCGATCGTTTAAATGAACAACGCCCAGCCAATAAAGCGCCTTTGAACGTTTTAATTCAAATTAATATCAGTGATGAAGGCAGTAAATCAGGTATTCAACCGAGTGAAATGATTGAGCTTGCAAAACACATTGAAAATCTACCGCACTTACGTTTACGTGGATTAATGGCTATCCCTGCTCCAACAGACAATATTGCTGAACAAGAAGCGGCTTTTAGCCAAATGGAACAATTATTTGAGCAATTGAAAGTCGCTTTCCCTCATCAACAAATTGATACGCTTTCGATGGGAATGACCGATGACATGCAAAGTGCCATAACATGTGGTTCAACCATGGTACGTATTGGTACAGCCATTTTTGGTGCAAGAGATTATTCGAAAAAATAATGGATAGAAAATAAAAAAGCGGTCAATATTGACCGCTCTTTTTTTATTTGGATTTAATTAAACTTCTTCGCTCTTTTCAGAGAAACGTTCAATATTCGCACCGAAGCAACGAAGTTTATCTTCAACGTGTTCATAACCGCGATCGATGTGATAAATACGATCAACAATAGTTTCACCACTTGCGATACAACCCGCTAATACCAGACTGATTGATGCGCGTAAATCTGTTGCCATCACTTCGGCACCTGAAAGATGCTCAACACCATGACAAACTGCCGTGTTACCTTCAATCTCAGCTTTACCGCCCATACGAATCAATTCTGGAATGTGCATAAAACGATTTTCAAAGATGGTTTCAGTAATGATACTGGTGCCTTCTGCCACCATATTTAATAAGGTGAACTGTGCTTGCATATCTGTTGGAAAACCTGGGTGTGGTGCAGTACGAATATTAACGGCTTTCGGACGATTGCCATGCATATCCAATGTAATGCTATCTTCTGTGACTTCAACTTCCGCGCCTGCTTCACGAAGTTTATCAATCACCGCATCCATAGTATCCGCTTTAGTATTTTTACATACCACGCGGCCACCAGAGATGGCTCCCGCAATTAAGAATGTACCGGTTTCAATACGATCTGGCACAATGCTGTGCTCGCAGCCTGTTAAGCGGTCAACACCTTCAACGACAATGTGATCAGTACCTGCACCTGTAATTTTAGCGCCCATTTTGTTGAGGAAATCTGCCGTATCAACAATTTCCGGCTCGCGAGCAGCGTTTTCAATAATTGTTGTACCTTTTGCAAGCGTTGCAGCCATCATGATAGATAAAGTTGCACCAACGCTCACTTTTTCCATCACAATACGCGTACCTACAAGACGATCAGCAACAACCGCTTTTACGTAACCTTCATCAAGCTCAATGGTCGCACCGAGTTTTTCTAAGCCACTAATGTGAAGATCGACTGGACGTGCACCGATAGAGCAACCGCCTGGTAAAGAAACTTGACCTTGATTAAAACGAGCCACCAATGGTGCTAATGCCCAAATAGAGGCACGCATGGTTTTTACTAATTCATACGGTGCAACGAAGTGATCAATTTTAGAACAATCTAATAATACTGCACCTTCAGCATCACGCTCAGCTAAAACGCCAAGTTTACGTAAGATTTTTAAGGTGGTATCAATATCTTTTAGTTCTGGTACGTTTGTTAATTTAACCGGCTCAGTTGCCAAAATTGCAGCAAAAAGAATAGGAAGTGCAGCATTTTTTGCACCTGAGATAGTTACAGTACCACTTAAGCGAGATTGCCCGCCATAAACACGAAATTTTTCCATAGAAAATCCTAGCTTGCTTGATGTAATAGACGATCCATTTTCCACTTTGCAGTGGTATAGGTTTTAATAGTTAAAGCGTGAATTTCGCCAGTTTGGAAATAAGGCATTAATGGCGCGTAGATGGTTTGTTGCTGCTTTAATTTAGAAAGTGCTGAGATCTCATCACTCACTACAATCACACCAAAATGTGCATTTTCACCTTGAGCATAAACTTCATCTACATTCAGGCTTTCTTTTAAAATACGTTCAATTTCTTGCAGTTCCATTCGGATTTCCGTTTTAATTATGGTCGATAAAAGTGCTAATCCAATGAGACAAATTCACTAAATCAGCAAGGGTTAATAACTGTTCTGGAGGGTTTATCAACCGCACTTTTTTATTTGGTAACTGCTCACAATCATGTAGAAAATCACACAGTAATGCAAAACCAGCCGAATCAATTCGTTTAATATTTGTTAAATCAAATTCAATGGTACTTTGATTCGCTAGCTTTTCTGATAAAAAAGAAGCACGTTGTTGCCATAATGGTAATAACGTGTTGCGGGATAGCTCCCCCGATAATTGGAGAGCTATCTTATCATTATTTTGGATTAAATCCCACTTTAACGAAGTCATTCGCTTATTTGCTCAATGTCACGGGTGCTGCGGCAGATTTTTGAATTTGAGCTGTTAAAGCATCAATACCTTGTTGACGTAAAATACCGCTCCATTCGTTTTGTTTGGTGACAACCATGCTCACGCCTTCTGCAACCATGTCATAAGCTTGCCATTCGCCCGTTTTACTGTTTTTACGCCATTTGAAATCTAATTTGATTGGCGCTTGTCCACCATTTTGCACGATGTTTACACGAATGCTTACAAGGTTTTTGTCGCCTACTTCTTTAGCCTGTTCAATTTGAATATTTTGATCGGTGTAAGCGGTTAACACTTGTGCGTAAGCTTGTTCGATAAAATCGCTGAATGCTTTAAAGAATTTTTCACGTTGCTCTGGTGTGGTTGATTTGAAGTGTGAACCTAACACCAAAGAACCTGCATAGTTTACTTGCACGTAAGGTAATAAATCATTACGCACGATAGTACGTAAATAGTTTGGATCCTTTTTAATTTTTGCCTGATTGTTTTTGATATCGGCAAATAACTTATCTGATGCTTGTTGCATCAACACATAAGGGCTTGTTTCTGCACGTACAGTTTGAGTCACAAAAAGTGCAGTCACTGCAAATGCCATTACGCTAAACCATTTTTTTAACTGAGTAAATTTCATCATAAATCTCCTAAATAAAGATTATTATTTGGCTTCAGGTTCTGCTTTATCAGCATTACCGTCTGCTTTTTTATCACCGTAAAGGAACTGGCCGATTAAATCTTCCAATACCATTGCGGATTTTGTGTCTTGAATTTGGCTACCGTTTTTTAACATCGCGGTTTCACCATCATCAAATCCCATAGTTAAGGCGATATATTGCTCGCCCAATAATCCCGATGTTTTGATCGATAACGAACTGTTTTCCGGAATTTCTTTATATTCTTCATTAATCGCAATACTGACTTTTGGCAAGTAAGATTTTTCGTCTAATGTAATGTCAGACACGCGACCAATGACTACCCCACCAAGTTTAAGTGGTGCACGGACTTTTAGTCCACCAATATTGTCAAAAGTTGCAGTCACTGTGTAAGATTTTGTGTCACCAAAACCTTGTACATTTGCTACGCGTAAGCCTAGAAACACTAACGCAGCGATACCGAGTAGTAAAAATAAGCCTACCCAAAATTCATATTTAATTGTTTGTCGCATAAAAATACCCTATTAGCCTGCCCCAAACATAATGGCAGTTAAGATGAAATCGAGCCCAAGAACCACAAGTGATGCGTGGACAACTGTTCTGGTTGTGGCTTGACTGATACCTTCTGATGTCGGAATACAATCATAACCATTGAATAACGCAATCCACACCACTGCAATGGCGAAAAATACGCTTTTAATAAATCCGTTTAGAATGTCATAGCTCCAGCTGACAGCATTTTGCATCACAGACCAAAAGCTACCGGCATCGACACCTTTCCAATCTACGCCAACAAGCGCACCGCCCCAAATGCCAATCGCAGTAAAGAGAAGCGCAAGAATTGGCATCGCAATCAAGCCTGCCCAAAAACGCGGAGCTATTACTCGACGTAATGGATCGACCGCCATCATTTCAAGGCTGGAAAGTTGTTCTGTAGCTTTCATTAAACCAATTTCAGCCGTTAACGCAGAACCCGCTCGCCCCGCGAATAAAAGTGCGGTCACTACTGGACCTAATTCACGTAATAAAGACAGTGCCACAAGTTGTCCAAGGCTGGTTTCTGCAGAAAAATCAACTAACACCACATAGCCTTGTAAGCCCAACACCATTCCAATAAATAAACCTGAAAGCAGGATAATTAATAAAGACTGTACACCTAATACGTGTAATTGTTTCACTAATAAAGGAAAATGTTGACGAATTTGTGGCTTACCCACTAACGCACCAAACAGCATAAAGCCGGAGCGGCCTAATGCACGGAAAAATTTGATTACGCTTCGTCCAAGTGAAGAAATCATATCAACAATCATTTAAATAATTCCTCCACATAATCACCTGCCGGATAATGGAATTTTACCGGACCATCCGCTTCGCCTTTTAAGAACTGCACCACTTGCGGATCTTGGCTCGCGAGCAGTTGCTCTGATGTTCCTTCGGCAATCACATGTTTATCCGCAATAATATAGGCATAATCCGCAATGCTTAATACTTCCTGCACATCATGGGAAACCACAATAGAGGTTAAATTCAGTGCTTCATTCAAGCGTTTAATTAAGCTCACGATCACGCCCATGCTGATTGGATCCTGCCCTGTAAACGGCTCATCAAACATAATTAAATCCGGGTCA
>CAUGKJ010000087.1 GCA_959600045.1 uncultured Haemophilus sp. | reverse complement strand
GTTTAAGTATGGAAAAAGTGGAAAATGCACCATTTGATCCAATCGATCGTATCGGCCAATTAACCATGCGTAACTTAGACGTAGCAGATACACGTGGAAAATTAAGTATCTACTCCCAAGTTGGTCTTTTAACAGCTGGGAAAGATTCAGTGTTACCACAATTAGGTAAAAAATAATTTTCTCCTTTAAATATAAAAAGTGCGGTCGATTTTAACCGCACTTTTAGTTGAGAGAATAAAAAACCTTAGGTTTTAGCCTAAGGTTTTTGTTTTTTAGCAAGAATTATTTTTTCTCTTCACATTTGTTGATATCGCTACATTTACCGTAGAGGTATAAACTGTGCGCTTTTAATTTGATGCCATGTTGTTCACTGATTTCTTTTTGACGTTGTTCAATAATGTTATCTGTAAACTCAAATACTTTGCCACAATCTTCACAGATAATGTGATCGTGGTGTTCTGTTGGCGCGAGCTCAAAAACAGATTTGTTGCCTTCAAAATTATGGCGAATCAAGATATGCGCTTCATCAAATTGGTTAAGCACGCGATATACAGTTGCAAGGCCAATATCACTGCCTTGCTCTAACAAGATTTTATATACTTCTTCAGCTGAGAAATGTTCATGTTTATGCTCTTGCATTAATGCAAGGATAGTGAGCCGAGGTTCAGTAATTTTTAATCCTGCTTTTTTGAGTAATTTGATGTTTTCTTCAGACATAATGTTCCCTTAAATTTGCTAAATTAGAGATGGTTAAGCTAATTCTGCTAAACACATTTCATCGTAGATTTGTTTTGTCCATTTCTCTACGCGTTCTGCAGTAAGTTCAGGTTGACGATCTTCATCAATACATAAACCGATAAAGTTTCCATCATCTAATAATGCCTTTGATGATTCAAAGGTATAACCATCCGTTGGCCAGTTCCCTACAATAATCGCACCGCGCGGTTCAACGATATCTCGTACTGTACCGATCGCATCACAGAAATAATCTGCGTAGTCTTCCTGATCGCCACAGCCAAAGATACCGACTAATTTGTCAGTAAAATCAATTTCTTCTAAGGTTGGGAAGAAATCATCCCAGTCAGCTTGTGCTTCACCGTAATACCAAGTTGGAATACCGAAAAGTAAAAAATCATAACCTTCGATATCTTCTTTAGAGCTTTTTGCAATGTCACGAATATCAACGAGTTCGTTGCCTAATTGCTTTTGAATCATTTTTGCAATGTTTTCTGTATTACCTGTGTCACTACCGTAAAATAAACCGACAACTGCCATTGTTCTTTCCTTTTGAAATAAAATTAGGTGAGTAGAAAAAAAGATGAGGGATCAAAGCCCCACAATTTGTGCGAACTATAACATAAATGAATTCTCATTTGAATAGAATAATTCTCATTTAAAGCGATTAATTCTTATTTAGAAACCTATCAATAGCACGTATCACAAAATCAGGTTTTTCGGCATGAACCCAGTGCCCACAACCATTGATGGTAAAGGAGGTCGCATTCGGGAATTGTTTTAGAATAGTTTCGGTATATTCAGGTTTAATATAAGATGAAAGGCCACCTTTGATGAAGAGTGTAGGCGTATTAGCGAAGACCTCTTGCCAATCCATTAGCTCCGCATAATGTTCAAAAAGTGCGGTCAAATTGAAGCGAAAATATTCACTTGAAGTAGGCTCAAAAGATTTCAACATAAATTGCACCACACTCGGATCGGCAATTTCAGTTTCTAAAATAGGCTTAGCTTGTTGACGAGTTTGTGGCTGCGCTTTTTTCACCGCAAACAAACCACGGAACACATCATCATGTCCAGCACTGCTATTTGCGACTGGGGCTATATCAATAACAACTAATTTTTCCACGCGTTGTGGTTGAAGAGCGGTCATTTTCATGGCTGTTTTTCCACCCATTGAATGACCAATTAAGATAACCTTATCTAATTGAAGATGATCGATAAGTTGCCATACATCATCAGCCATGACATCGTAATTCATTGTTTCTGAATGAAAACTATGTCCATGATTACGTAAATCTACGCGCAAAATATTATAGTTATTGCTAAATGCACGCGCGATGACGCCAAGATTATTCATATCCCCAAACAAGCCATGAATGAAAACTAAAGTAGGCGAATTAATTGATTGTTTTGCTTGGTGAAATTGATGGTTTAATAATTGGGAAGATGACATATATTTTGCGTGAGAATTTGGTTAGAAATCGTTATAATGGACGAAAATTTTAGCAAACGGAGAGAAAAAAATGAAGATAATTGAAGTCGATGAAGAATTATATCAATACATTGCGGCACAAACTCAATCTATTGGAGAAAGTGCGTCTGATATTCTTCGCCGTTTGTTGAATTTACCTATTCACGCAACAAGCTCGGTTGATTTCTTTGAATCAGTCTCGTCAGCTGAAACGCCAAAAAGTGCGGTGCATTCTGAGCCTGTTTTAACGGAAAAAGCAACCGAAGCATCTCAACCAAAAGTTGAACCAGCAGAGCCGCCAAAAGCAGTGAAAAAACAATCGGATGAAGCAATCAATCACATTGTTGATAAAGTGCGTGCACTCTTGAATTCTGCTGAATTTAAAGAAGAGCCAAAAGCCGTTGTGCGTTTTTTAAGTATATTACGTACGCTTTATCGTACCAATCCAGAAAGCTTTGCACAGGCAACAGAAAGCTTGCAAGGCCGTACTCGTGTGTATTTTGCTCGTGATGAAGGAACGTTGCTTGTGGCGGGTAATCATACTAAACCAAAACAAATTCCAGATACGCCATATTGGGTGATTACCAATACCAATAGTGGTCGTAAAATGTTGATGCTAGAAGGGGCGATGCAGTCTATGCATTTGCCGGAATATTTAATCGACGAAGTTCGCCCTTATTTCGTTAGCAACTAAGTCAATGCAAAAATTCCCTTGGCAAGCATTTGCCCAAAATTCAGCGTATACAAATCAGGTCGCGTTGCGAAATTCGCAGGGCGATCCTTTTACTTGGGCAGAACTTGCTGAGAAAATTAATCAGGTGGAAGCCTTTCTTTTACAACAAGGTGTGACAGCGCAAAGTGCGGTTGCTTTTTGTGGTAAAAATTCAGAACAGATCTTATTTCTTTATTTAGCCGTTATTCAGCAAGGCGCAAAAATTTTAGGTATCAACCCTGCATTTCCTCAAGAAAAAAGAGAAGAATTGTGCCGAATGTATGGTGTGGGTTTTTGTTATCAAACCGAAGATATTCATTATTTAGCTGTTAAAGCATTACCCGAACATAACGCTGATTTTACAAAAGCGGCAACGATGACATTAACATCGGGTTCGACTGGTTTGCCAAAAGCTGTGGTGCATAATATTTCTGCTCATTTGGCTAATGCCGAAGGCGTTTGTGCCTTAATGAATTTTGGCAAAACGGAATCTTGGCTACTTTCTTTACCGCTTTATCATGTTTCCGGACAAGGCATTGTATGGCGCTGGCTTTACGCAGGTGCAACCTTAGTTTTACCGAAAGAAGATTTTTATCAATCTATTGGTGAGGTTTCCCATGTTTCTCTCGTGCCAACGCAATTGCAGCGTTGGTTTGATTATTTGGCCGAACATCCACAATCTATTCAAACTCAAGCGGTATTATTGGGTGGAACACAAATCCCTGTAAAATTAACCCAAGCGTTAAGTGAATTAGGGATTCGCAGTTATTCAGGTTATGGTATGACCGAAATGGCTTCTACCGCATTTGCTAAACAATCGGATGGAAAAATCGGTGTGGGGCAGCCTTTGCTTGGTCGAGAGTTCAAGTTAGTGAATGAAGAAGTTTGGCTAAAAGGTGCGGGACTTGCCATGGGATATTGGCGCAATGGGTGTGTTGATCCGCTTACTAATGCTGAAGGTTGGTTCCAAACCAAAGATAAAGGCCAATGGCTCGATAACGAATTAGTCATTCAAGGCCGATTGGATAATATGTTTATTTCTGGCGGTGAAAATATTCAGCCGGAAGAAATTGAAAAAGTGATTGCACAATCAGATTTAGTGAAGCAAGTCTTTGTTTTGCCTAAATATGATGAGGAATTTGGCCATCGTCCTGTCGCGATTGTTGAATTTCATACATCCTTCAATGAAAGTGCGGTCGAATCTCTCAACGTTTTTTTACAAGGGCGATTGGAACGATTTAAGCAACCTGTTGCCTACTATGAACTCCCGCAGGATTTAATCCAAGGGGCAATAAAGATTTCTCGCAAAGCACTGGCCGATTGGCTGTCGCAACAATAGGAAAGTTAGTTTAATGAAAAAAATCTCTCGTGTTTTGACCGCACTTGGTCTTTCATTTGTTTTTACAATGTCGCTTTCTCAGCCTGTTTGGGCAGAGAATAGTAATGCTGATTTGCCGACAGAAAAAACTCTAAAAAGTGAATTAGCTGATGCACAAAAATTACCAGATGGTGATGAAAAAACAAATAATGTCGCGACAATCCAGGCTTCCCTTGATTTCTTGCAACAAATTCAAACTCAGCAAAAAAATAACAATGATTTGCAAGATACGCTTATTGATGCAGATTCTGAAATTCAGAAGAATAATGCTGATCTTCAAAATCTTAAAAAGCAGTTAAGCACGCCAAGTAACACCGATTATGCTTCACAAAGTTTAGCCAATCTACAGGCTCAGGTTGAGAAACTGACCAATCAACAACAAGATGCCCAATCTGCATTAAGTGCGGTGAATACGCAACTTGCAGGGCAGAGCTCTGTGTCGGAACGTGCTCAAACCGCCTTGAGAGATAATGTGAAACGTACGCAAGAGTTGAATCAGAAATTGGCAGATCCAACAACGAGTTCGTTGTTAAAACAGCAAATTCAGCTTGAACTTCAACTGATTGAGCTAAAAAATATCTATAATCAAGTGCTATTAAAAAATAGCGATCAGTTGACAGTCCTTTATCAAAGTCGATATGAGTTATTAAATACTCGTGTTCAAGCATTGCAGCAACAAATTGCCGCCATTCAAGACGTGATTAATCAAAAGAATTTGGCTAAAACACAAAACCAAGTTGAGCAAGCACAACAACAAAGCCAAA
>CAUGKJ010000086.1 GCA_959600045.1 uncultured Haemophilus sp. | reverse complement strand
TAATTTGGTCATACCTTCTGCACATTCAGATGCAATCGCACGACCAGAAGCAGCCCAAGGGAATTTAGCGACTTCGTAGTTTAAACCTTCTTGTTTACATTCTTTCTCAGTTTTACCTACCCAAGCTACTTCTGGTTCAGTATAAGCAATAGAAGGAATGACTTTTGGATCGAAGTAATGTTTTTGTCCTGCAATCACTTCTGCCGCTACGTGACCTTCGTGGACACCTTTGTGAGCTAACATTGGTTGACCAACGATATCACCGATTGCAAAGATATGAGGCACATTGGTACGCATTTGTTTATCAACATGAATGAAACCACGTTCATCCACTTCAACACCTGCTTTACCTGCATCGATCAATTTACCGTTTGGTGTACGACCGATTGCCACTAATACTGCATCATAACGTTTAGTATCATTACATGCTTTACCTTCCATTGAAACATAGATACCATCATCTTTTGCTTCAACTGCTGTCACTTTAGTTTCAAGCATTAACTTGCATTTTTTCTCAACTTGTTTGGTGTAGATTGCAACAACATCTTTATCTGCCGCTGGAATCACTTGGTCAAACATTTCAACCACTTCAACTTCAGAACCTAATGCATGATATACGGTACCCATCTCTAAACCGATGATACCACCACCCATGATTAAAAGTTTTTTCGGTACTTCTTTTAATTTAAGTGCATCTGTTGAATCCCAAACACGTGGATCTTCATGTGGAATGAATGGTAATTGAATTGGGCGAGAACCCGCTGCGATAATCGCATTATCGAATTTGATTGTAGTTGGTTTACCATCACGATCACGTGCTACTAATGTATGTGGATCGGTAAACGCCGCTAACCCCTCAACAACGGTGACTTTACGTTGTTTAGCCATACCTGCAAGACCGCCTGTTAATTTCGCCACAACCGCTTCTTTACCTGCGCGCACTTCATCTAAATCAATGCGAGGCTCAGCGAAATACACACCGTTTTTGCTTGCGTGTTTTGCTTCTTCAATTACTTTAGCAACGTGAAGTAATGCTTTAGAAGGGATACAACCTACGTTTAAACATACCCCACCTAATGTTGAATAACGTTCAACAAGTACTGTTTCTAAACCTAAGTCCGCACAACGGAATGCCGCTGAATAACCTGCAGGACCAGCACCAAGTACCACAACTTGGGTTTTAATTTCTTTACTCATTTTTACCTCGTAAAAACGTTCAAATTTTTGACCGCACTTGCGGTCCTTTCTGTAAGATGTGAGCCTAATCACTCACATCTTACCATGTTAATTACATCACTAAGCGACGTAAGTCAGCTAATACGCCATTGATATAGCTTAAGAAACGAGCACCATCAGCACCATCGATCACACGGTGGTCGAAAGATAATGATAATGGAAGCATTAAGCGTGGCTCAAATTCTTTACCATTCCATACCGGTTGCATTTCTGATTTAGACACACCTAAAATTGCCACTTCTGGTGCATTTACGATTGGTGTAAAGTGAGTTGTACCAATACCTCCTAAGCTTGAAATAGTGAAACAACCACCTTGCATATCAGAACCTGAAAGTTTACCGTCACGTGCTTTTTTGGAGACTTCCATTAATTCACGAGAGAGTTCGATAATACCTTTTTTGTTCACATTTTTAAATACAGGTACAACAAGACCGTTTGGTGTATCTACCGCTACGCCAATGTTGATGTATTTTTTAAGTGTTAATTTTTGACCGTCTTCAGAAATAGAGCTATTGAAACGTGGGAACGCTTCTAATGCTTTCGCTACTGCTTTCATAATGAACACAACTGGTGTAATTTTCACATCCAATTTTTGTTTTTCAACAATCTTGTTCTGTTCTTTACGGAATGCTTCTAAATCTGTGATATCTGTGCGATCGAAGTGAGTAACATGTGGAATCATTACCCAGTTACGATGTAAGTTTGCACCAGAGATTTTGTTGATACGGCTTAATTCAACTTCTTCCACTTCACCAAATTTGCTGAAGTCAACTTTCGGCCATGGTAATAAGCCTAAGCCTGCGCCATTTGCCACACCATTACCTGCGGCTGCAGAAGAAACCGTGCCGGTTTCAAATGCTTTAACAGCGGTTTTCACGTAAGCTTGGATATCTTCTTTTACTACGCGACCTTTACGACCCGTACCTTTTACGCGATCAAGGTTGATACCGTATTCACGTGCTAAACGGCGAATCACTGGAGTTGCGTGTGCATAGCCAGCGCTTGCGACAACTTGTTCTTGGCTTAAGCCAGATACATTACCTGGTTGTGCTACCGGCGCTGCTGCAGGTGCTGCTTGAGGCGCTGGAGCTGCCGCTACTGGAGCCGCTGCAGGAGCAGGTGCTGCACCCGCCACTTCAAATTTCATAATTAATGAACCAGTTGAAACTTTATCACCTGATTTCACTAAAATTTCTTTTACCACACCCGCGAATGGAGCTGGCACTTCCATTGAGGCTTTATCGCCTTCAACGGTGATTAAAGATTGCTCTTCAGAAACGCTGTCACCAACGGCAACCATGATTTCAGTTACGTTAACTTCATCGCCACCGATATCAGGCACATTCACTTCTTTAATCGCTGAAGCTGTCGGTGCTGCTGCAGGTGCCGAAGCTTGTTGAGCAGGCGCTGCGGCTGGTGCTGCACCTGCCACTTCAAATTTCATGATTAATTTGCCAGTAACAACTTTATCGCCCACATTGATTAAAATTTCTTTTACGACACCAGCAACAGGAGCAGGCACTTCCATTGACGCCTTATCACCTTCAACATTGATGATTGATTGGTCAACTTCAACAGTATCACCGACTTTCACCATAATATCTGTCACGTTTACTTCGTCTGAACCGATATCGGGTACATTGACTTCAACTACACTTGCAGCTGCTGGTGCGGCTGCCGGCGCAGGTGCTGCTGGAGCAGGCGCTGCCGCATCCGCTGACTCTAATACAAGCATTGGTGTGCCAGTTGTGACTTTATCACCCACTTTTACTAATACTTCTTTTACCACACCGGCTTCTGGTGCAGGTACTTCCATTGAAGCTTTATCACCTTCAACATTAATAATACTTTGATCAGCGGTAATGGTATCACCTACTTTCACCATCACTTCTGTTACGGTAACTTCATCACTACCGATATCAGGAATTTGAATTTGTTTTGACATGTTATCTTACCTTTAAAAAACGCAGTTAAAATCAACCGCACTTTATTTGTAGATGCTCCTGTGCGTTTTAGCGCACAGGATATTGTTTATTAAGCGTAAAGCGGATTTAAAATTTCAGTTTTTAAACCAAATTTCGCGATTGCATCAGCCACCACTTTCGCATCAAATTTGCCTTGTTTTGCAAGCTCATGTAATGCTGCAACCACAACATAACGCGCATCCACTTCAAAGTGTTCACGTAAGTTTTCACGGCTGTCTGAACGACCGAAACCATCAGTACCTAATACGTGATAGCTTTGTGCTGGAATGAATGCACGAACTTGTTCTGCGAACAATTTCATGTAGTCAGTAGCCGCTACAGCTGGTGCATCGTTCATGACTTGTGCAATGTAAGGTACGCGTGGTGTTTCTGTTGGGTGTAACATATTCCAACGTACTGCATCCGCACCTTCACGAGCTACTTCAGTGAATGAAGGCACACTATATACATCTGAGCTTACGCCATATTCATTTGCAAGAATTTGTGCTGCTTCACGAACGTGACGGAAGATCGCACCAGAACCTAATAATTGAACATGACCTTTGTTGTCTTTCGCTTCAACGGTTTCAAATTTATAAAGACCTTTACGAATACCTTCTTCTGCGCCTTTTGGCATTGCTGGTTGTTCGTAAGTTTCGTTTAATGTTGTGATGTAGTAGAACACATCTTCTTGTTTTTCACCGTACATACGGTTGATACCGTCTTGTAGGATAACTGCCACTTCATAAACGTAAGCTGGGTCATAAGACACACAGTTAGGAATAACAAGAGATTGAATATGGCTGTGACCATCTTCGTGTTGTAAACCTTCACCATTTAATGTTGTACGGCCAGAAGTACCACCGATCATGAAACCACGTGCTAATTGGTCACCTGCTGCCCACATTAAATCACCTACACGTTGGAAACCAAACATTGAGTAGTAGATGAAGAATGGAATCATCGGAAGGTTATTTACAGAGTATGAGTTCGCTGCTGCTAACCAAGATGATGCAGCACCTAATTCATTGATCCCTTCTTGTAATACTTGACCATCTTTTGCTTCACGGTAGTAAGCCACTAAATCACGATCAGAAGGCACATAGTTTTGACCATGTGGGTTGTAAATACCGATTTGACGGAATAAACCTTCCATACCGAAAGTACGTGCTTCGTCAGCAACAATTGGCACAATTTGTTTACCAATATTTTTATCTTTCAAGAGCGTATTTAAGAAACGTACGAATGCCATTGTAGTTGAAATTGGACGCGCTTGTTCTTCCAATAATGGGGCAAATTCTTCCAATGATGGCACTTTAAATTCAGTGGTGAATTTTGGTAAACGTTTTGGTAAGTAACCATTTAACGCTTTACGTCTGCCGTGAAGATAATTGTACTCTTCCGAACCTTCTGGGAAGGTAATGTACGGATAGTTAGGAATATCTTCATCTTTAATATCTAATTGGAAATGATCACGGAAAGATTTTAAGCTTTCGAGAGACATTTTTTTAGATTGGTGCGCAGTGTTTTTACTTTCTGCTTCAGGAATTTTATAACCCTTAACCATGTGCGCTAAGATCACAACAGGTTTACCTGCAGTTTGCGCTTTATGGAATGCGGCATAAAGTTTTTCTGAATCGTGACCACCACGTCTTAATGCCCAGATTTCATCATCTGTCATATCCGCTACTAATGCAGCGGTTTCTGGATAACGACCGAAGAAGTGTTCACGAACGTATGCACCATTCTTAGATTTGAAGGTTAAATAGTCACCGTCAAGTACTTCCATCATTAATTGGGTTAATTTACCAGTAGTATCTTTTGCAAATAATTTATCCCAGCCACTACCCCACATAACTTTAATGACTTC
>CAUGKJ010000085.1 GCA_959600045.1 uncultured Haemophilus sp. | reverse complement strand
AAAATAATACTGGTACGATCTGCTTCCTCTTTTTCCTTCAATCACACCGGTATACATTGGACTACGATCTAAGTTATTACGGATCACTTCATGAGTTTGTTCATTAGTGTGTGTTATATAACAAGGAATTTGTTGAGGGTGATCATCCACTGATCCCATAAAAGATAATACCGGTAATACGGCATCACCATGTTGTTTAGCCAATATATCGAAATTGATCGTGCGTGCATCAATACGCGGTGGTGTACCGGTTTTTAAACGATCTACACGTAAATTCAGATCACGTAAACGATGAGAAAGTGTAACAGATGCTGGATCACCTGCGCGACCGCCTTCATAATGTTCTAAACCAATATGGATCTTACCCGCTAAGAAAGTACCAGCAGTTAAAACCACCGATTTAGCACGGAATTTAAGTCCCATTTTGGTTTCCACACCACAAACACGATCTTGCTCAATTAAAATATCGGTCACTTCTTGTTGGAAAATATCTAAATTAGGTTGATTTTCTAGTGCAATGCGTACTGCTTGGCGATATAACACGCGGTCAGCTTGAGCTCGGGTTGCACGTACAGCAGGCCCTTTACTGCTGTTTAAAGTACGAAATTGAATCCCCGCCTTATCTGCAGCATGCGCCATTAACCCGCCCATAGCATCCACTTCTTTCACTAAATGGCCTTTACCAATCCCACCAATAGCGGGGTTACATGACATTTGTCCGAGGGTATCAATATTATGTGTCAATAGTAGGGTTTTTAATCCCATGCGTGCCGGAGCCAACGCGGCTTCTGTACCGGCATGACCGCCACCCACAACGATCACATCATAATTTTCGGTATAAAACATATCTCTCTCTTCGTCTTCAATTTGATCTTCGATCTAAAAATAGGCGCTATTCTACTGAAAATTACGTGTGCTTGAAAGCAAGAATTCAATTTGTGATAAGAGAAGATCGAGAGGTAATAAGAATAAGATCTATTTATATATAAAGATCTTATTATTGTTACTATTAAGATCCTTTTACCTTGTGAATAAGATCCTTTTTCTTTTTTAAATGAAGAAGTTAGATCGTTTTAGACTGTGTTGAAATGTCGTCAGTTTGAAGGCTTTTTCTTGTGGATAACCTTTAATTTTATCCACAGTTAAAACAATCATCATATTTACTCAGTGGAAAAGAACACGTTTTTGACAGGTTTTATTAAAGTTATCCACAGGTGATTTTTTTGGATAATAGATAAAGAAAAAGCGATAACTCAAATTATCGCTTTATTATGACTAAAGTGCATTTATAAATTGTGGTAGCCAATCTTCAGCAAATTGTTCTTGATCATCAACATGCAAGACATCGATTTTTAAACTGTCGCAAATTTTGACCGCATTTTTTTCACTTAATTGTGTTTCAACTTTATTCACGGCATGACAGAATGTATCGTAATCTGAATTGCCTAAGCCTACAACGGCAAAGCGGAGAGAAGAGAAATCTTTATCTGATGCCGCAATTTGTTCAAAGAGTGGTTTCAAATTATCAGGCAATTCACCTGCGCCATGTGTTGAAGTGACAATTAACCAAATATTTTCATCAATCACATCATCAAGTTCTGGTCCGTGGAAAAGTGCGGTAGAAAAATTTTGTGTTTTTAATACATCTTCTAAATGCTCTGCCACATATTCAGCGCCACCTAATGTGCTGCCTGAAATCACGCAAATATTCATATTGTTTCCTAATAAGAAAAAAGGCTTAGATTTTCTAAGCCTTTATAGTCATTATACGTTGTCGAATTTACCCAACAATGAACGAATATGTTCTTGCCAGTTGCGGTGTTCATTTTTAAGTTGCTCGTTTTCATGTTGCAACGCTTCTACCGCTTGTTGAGATTGATTTTTTTGTTCTTTTAATTCTTCTACTTCAAGTTGAAGTAATTGAATGGTTTCTACTGCTTGTCTAATTTTTTCTTCAAGCTGATCTAAAATTTCTAAAGACATAGTGATTTCCTTTTTTAAAATAAGTCCGAAACGGCTTTATTCTACCGACTTAATCCTATTTTTAAAAGCCTCTTGTCAAAATTTATTATGCAAACGTTTGCTTAGTGATAAAATAACGAGACTTTTTGCATTGGGAGAGAAAAATGAATCGTGCATTAGCTATTGAATTTTCAAGAGTAACCGAAGCGGCAGCATTAGCAGCTTATACTTGGCTTGGACGTGGTAATAAAAATGCGGCGGATGAGGCGGCAGTTAAAGCTATGCGTTATATGCTGAATTTAATCCATATGGACGGTGAAATAGTGATTGGTGAAGGAGAAATTGACGAAGCACCAATGCTTTATATTGGCGAAAAAGTGGGCTCAGGTAATGGTGAGCTCGTTTCTATTGCGGTTGATCCGATTGATGGCACAAGAATGACTGCAATGGGTCAATCAAATGCCATTTCTGTGTTGGCAGCTGGTGGTAAACGTACCTTCTTAAAAGCACCCGATATGTATATGGAAAAATTGGTCGTCGGCCCTGAAGTGAAAGGCATGATCGATTTAAGTTTACCGATTGAACAAAACCTTCGCCGTGTGGCTTCTCGTTTAGGTAAATCCTTATCGGATTTAACCGTGATGGTGCTCGCTAAACCACGTCATGATGAAGTGATTAAACAAATGCATAATCTTGGTATTCGCGTGATGGCTATTCCGGATGGTGATGTGGCGGCTTCGGTTTTATGTTGCTTACCTGATGCTGAAGTGGATATGGTTTATGGCATTGGCGGTGCACCTGAAGGTGTGGCAGCCGCCGCTGCAATTCGAGCATTAGGTGGAGATATGCAAGCTCGTCTTATTCCACGCAATAAAGTGAAAGGCGATACGGAAGAAAATCGTAAAATTGCCGCTGAAGAAGTTCAACGTTGTGAAGCCTTAGGTGTGAAGGTCAATGAAGTCTTAAAATTAGAAGATTTAGTGCGTGATGATAACCTTGTTTTTGCCGCAACGGGAATTACGCACGGTGAATTACTCAAAGGGATTTCTCGTCGTGGCAACTTAGCTACCACTGAAACCTTATTAATCCGTGGTAAATCACGCACCATTCGTAAAATCCAATCCATCCATTATCTCGATAGAAAAGATTCTGAAATCTATGAGATTTTAAGAAATTAGTGAAAATAAAAGAGCGGTCATAAAAAACAATGAATTTTTTGACCGCTCTTTTTATTTCTTACAGCATTTTCTTCAATTGATACAGATAAGCTAAGGCTTGTTTTGGACTTAATTCATCTGGATCAAGTTGCTCAATGGCTTCGCGTAAAGCATCAGGCTCCGCTTCAAAATCCAATTCACCTTGATGTTGATTTAACGCTCTTAGATGTTGAATTTGTTGATCACCATTTTGTGCTGACAGTTTTTCTAACTGATGCAATTTTTGCTTCGCCAGTTTAATGACAGATTGTGGTACACCAGCCAATGCTGCAACAGCAAGACCATAACTTTTACTTGCCGCACCGTCTTGAACAGCGTGCATAAAGGCGATGGTATTGTTATGTTCTAATGCATCTAAATGAATATTGGCAATGCCTTCAATTTGTTCTGGCAGTGCGGTGAGTTCAAAATAATGGGTCGCAAATAACGTAAGTGAACGAGTTTTCTTCGCTAACCATTCAGCACAAGCCCAAGCTAAAGAAAGCCCATCATAAGTAGAAGTGCCTCGTCCTATTTCATCAATCAGAACTAAACTTTGTGAAGTGGCTTGATGAAGAATATTCGCCATTTCTGTCATTTCCACCATAAATGTAGAACGACCGGATGCTAAATCATCAGAGGCACCAATTCGAGTAAAAATACGATCAATTTGCCCAATAACCGCGCTATCAGCCGGTACAAAACTGCCTATATAAGCCATCAACGTAATTAAAGCTGTTTGACGCATATAGGTACTTTTACCGCCCATATTGGGGCCAGTAATAATCAATAAATGACGTTGCTGATTGAGATTCACAGGGTTAGCAATAAAGGGGTATTTTAAGACTTGTTCCACGACAGGATGGCGACCATTTTCAATTTTTACGCCAATTTCATCGCTAAATTGTGGTGCTACATAATTTAAGGTTTCGGCTCGTTCTGCGAGGTTAACTAACACATCCAATTCAGACAATGCTAAGCTCGCTAACTGTAATTGACCTAAATGTGGCAACAATAGATCAAATAATTCATCATAAAGTTGCTTTTCTAAAGCAAGCGCCGCCCCTTTTGATTTTAAAACCTTATCTTCATATTCTTTTAATTCAGGAATAATGTAGCGTTCGGCATTTTTTAAAGTTTGACGACGAACATAATGAATAGGTGCTTTATGAGCTTGCCCTTGACTAATTTGAATGTAATAACCATGCACCGCATTAAAGCCAATTTTTAAGGTATCAATACCTGTACTTTCCCGTTCGCGTTGTTCTAAATTTTCTAAATATTGTGTTGCACCAGCTGAAAGGGTTCGCCATTCATCTAATTCGGCATTATAGCCTTCAGCAATAACGCCACCATCGCGAATTAATAATGGAGGAGTTTCAATAATTGCTTTTTGAAGTAGCTCGATTTGCGCGGAAAAATCATCGATTTGCGCGGAAAGTGCGGTCAAATTTGATGATGTTTTTGTATGAATCAGCGATTTTATCGGTTCAATTTGTTCTAATGCAGTACGTAAACGTGTGAGATCGCGAGGACGTGCAGAACGCAGTGCTACACGGGCAAGAATCCGTTCCATATCCCCCACTTGTTGCAAATAAGGCTGCAATTCGTGATACAAATCTTGCTCAATAATTTCACCAATCGTTTTTTGGCGTTTTAATAGAATGTCTGTTTGACGGATAGGTTGATGAATCCAACGTTTTAACAAACGGCTGCCCATTGGCGTAACACATTTATCTAATACTGAAGCAAGTGTGTTTTCTGTGCCACCTGCAAGATTTTGAGTGAGTTCTAAATTTCGGCGTGTTGCAGCATCTAATTGAATATTATCGTTATTTTGAATAACACTGATGCTTTGAATGTGTGGCAGAGAAGCACGTTGTGTTTCTTTTGCATATTGCAATAAACAGCCTGCTGC
>CAUGKJ010000084.1 GCA_959600045.1 uncultured Haemophilus sp. | reverse complement strand
AAAGAATGCGAATTTCGGTTTAACTTTGGCACACCGTCTCAACAGCTTAAAATTCTGCGGGATTGGTGTGGAATTTAGGGCTAATCTACGTCAGCCCCATAACTTTTGGCTAGAAAATATGTTTTTTTGATATAAAAAAGTGCAGTCAGAAATTTGTGTGTTTTTCTGACCGCACTTTATCGTAAGTTATCACGATATTAAGGACAGGGTTTACTCACCATAATTTCAATTACTTGGCGATCGATATGGTGCATACTTTTAGAAGCGATTGAGCATAGATTATCGATAGTGCGATCGAGATCATGTTCAACGATGCCTTCATTACCTGTCACATGGGTTTCATCCATTGCCATAAGCACCGATTTATAGCCAGATGCTACGCTGGTGGACACTTTCATTGCACAGCTATTGGATGCACCATCGCAGATGATTCCGCTGATATCACCGATCATACTGCAAATCCCCATGCTCACGGTTTTAAATTTGCCCGTAAGCAAATAGGCAATGCCTGCACAGCTCCCCATAGAGGCAGTTGTCACCGCACAAAGGGCAGAAAGTTTGGGTAATTTACTGTGGATATAAATGGCCATTAAGTGTGATAAGAAGAGGGCACGGAGACGTTTTTCTCCACTCACGTTTAAATAATCGGCGACCACAACCACGGGCATAGTCGCAGCAATACCTTGGTTGCCAGAGCCTGAATTACTCATTGCTGGTAATGTAGCTCCCCCCATGCGAGCATCGGAGGCGGCAGTGGTTTCGATCATAATTTTACTGAGTAAATCATCTGACATTAAACCGCTACCGACTTGTTTGCGTAACGTTCTGCCAATGTGTAAGCCGTAATTTTCGCGTAATCCTTCGTTAGACAACGCGCGGTTGAGAGTAGCAGCCTGTCCGATGAAGCGGATTTTATCGAGCTCAACTTCACAAGAAAATTCAAAGATTTCACGTGCGCTCACCTGCTTGAAAATATCATAAGGATCGCAATCAGCACATTCATCCTGTTCTTTCTCAAAAATGACCTCACCATTTTTTTCAATTAAAATGATATTGGTGTGTTGATCTTGAATTGCTATTTTCACCCAGTCATTATTCGCAAACAACACAGCTTCTGAATATAAAATATGATCGGTTTGATGAATATCGACATTAACGAGTTTTTTATCAAGCATCGCTTTGGCTTGTGAAACTTGTTCTGGCGTGATGTGTTTTAACACTTCCAACTCACCCTCAGGATCACCGCCTAAAGCACCAATTGCTGCAGCAATAGGCAAGCCGACCATGCCCGTTCCCGGTACTGCAACACCCAATCCATTTTTCATTAAGTTTGGTGATACTTTAGCTTCAATACGTTCAGGTGTTTTGCCTAAATATTTAGCTGCGGTTGCTGCGGCAAGCGCTAAAGAGATAGGCTCAGTACAGCCAAGTGCAGGAACCACATCGCGTTCCACAAGGTGAAGTAATGGTTTTTCGATTTCGTTGAGTCTTTCTTGATTCATAAAATTCTTTTTAAGTCTGTTAAATGCTGTCTTCTTTCTCTATGACTAATATGCGCGCTTCACCTTGTGGATGCGCAACATGTTCGGTACCAATACCCGCATAAAAAATATCACCCGCATGGAGCAATACAGCTTTCTCTAGGCCCTCTTCTTTGTAGTGCATTTCCACCGTACCATCCATGACAGCAAAGACTTCTTCACCGTCATTGATATGCCATTTGTAAGGTTTATCTGTCCAGTGAAGACGCACGGAGATACCATTCATATTGGTAATATCAAGGGCACCCCAAGCGCGTTCAGCCGTAAAGTGCTGACTTTGAATAACTTTATTCATGACTAAATTCCTTAGTGCGCCTCATCCCAGTTCGTGCCTTGACCCACTTCAACAATCAGTGGCACCACTAAATCAGCGGCACTTTCCATTTGTGTTTTGATGAGCTCGCTATAAAACGCGACTTTTTCTGACCGCACTTCAAACACCAATTCATCGTGCACCTGCATAATCATCGCAATATCGGGATCGTTTTGTAGTTTTTGATCCAATTGAATCATGGCTCGTTTAATGATGTCTGCGGCAGTGCCTTGCATTGGCGCATTGATCGCGACACGTTCGGCTGCTTTACGGCGCATACCGTTAGATGAGTTGATATCCGGCAGATATAAACGACGGCCGAATAGGGTTTCCACATAGCCTTGGGCTTTGGCTTTTTCGCGAATATCGTACATAAAAGTTTGCACGCCAGGATAGCGTTTGAAATATAAATCCATATAACTCTGAGCATCGGCGCGGCCAATACCGAGTTGGCGCGATAAGCCAAAGGCAGACATACCATAAATTAAACCGAAGTTAATTGCCTTAGCATTGCGGCGTTGTTCGGACGTCACTTCACCCAGTGCCACCCCAAAGATTTCTGCTGCGGTAGAGCGGTGAATATCTTTGCCTTGGGTAAAGGCGTTAATTAAGCCCTGATCCTGAGATAGGTGCGCCATAATGCGTAGTTCGATTTGTGAATAGTCGGCAGCGACGACGGTAAAGCCTTCGCGCGCAATAAATGCCTGACGAATACGACGGCCTTCTTCATTACGAATTGGAATGTTTTGCAGATTAGGATCACTTGATGAAAGACGACCGGTTGCTGTGACCGCTTGATGGTAGGAAGTATGCACTCGACCCGTTTGTGGATTTACCATTTGCGGCAATTTATCAGTGTAGGTCGATTTTAGTTTGCTGAGACCACGATGTTCCACCAACACTTTTGGCAATTCATGACTAAATGCGAGTTCCTCCAATACTTCCTCGTTGGTGGATGGCGCGCCTTTTGGTGTTTTTTGAATAACCGGTAAACCTAATTTATCAAACAAAATTTCCTGTAATTGTTTGGTAGAGGCTAAATTAAATGGCTGTCCCGCCAAGACATAGGCCTGTTCTTCTAATTCACTTAAACGGTTAGCGATTTCATTAGATTGTAGGAATAGTGCATCGCTATCAATTAAGACACCACGACGTTCCATACGGGATAGCACGCCTAACAACGGCAATTCCATTTCTTTAAAGAGTTTTTCCAGAGTGGGTTCTTTAGAGAGTTTTTCCCATAGCACTTGTTGCAGTTTCATTGTTACATCAGCATCTTCCGCCGCGTACTTGGCGGCTTTTTCCAACGGAATTTGGTTAAATGTCAGCTGATTTTTACCTTTGCCTGCAATCTCTTCAAAAGTGATTGTTTGATGCCCTAAATAACGTTTCGCCAGATCGTCCATATTATGACGGCCTGTGCTGTTGAGTACATAGGATTCAAGCATAGTATCGAAAGCCACACCTTGCACATCAATGCCATTACGAGCAAAGATGGTGAGATCGTATTTGAAGTTTTGCCCGACTTTTTGAATAGTAGGATTTTCTAAAATCGGTTTTAACAACGTAAGTGCGGTTGTTTTTTCGAGAGTTTTTGGTGCGCCTAAATAATCTAATTGTAGCGGTAAATAAGCGGATTCACCGTTTTCTAACGCAAAGGAAATACCCACCAAGTTGGCAGTCATATAATCTAAATTATCGGTTTCTGTATCCAAGGCAAAAAGTTTGGCTTGATTGAGTTTTTCCACCCAACGATTTAAATCTGCTTCAGTGAGCAAGGTTTCATAATGGCTACGATCAATTTGAATTGCCGGCAATGTTTCATCGTCATTATTTTGAGCGAGGGCAGGCGTAGCTTGATAGTGATTAATCTTGGTTGGTTGTTCGTTATTATTGGTGATGGAGTCAGCGCCATTCATCACTTCATTGAGCCAACGTTTAAATTCATAACGGCCGAAATATTCGGTAAGTTGATCGTTATTGCTTGCACCAAGGGTAAGTTGTTCCGGAGTGATATCGAGAGCGACATCGGTTTTGATCGTGGCAAGGCGATAGGATAAATCGGCCATTTCTTTTTCAGCCAATAATTTATCACCTAATTTTTTTGCGCCACGAATTGGCAATTCAGCCACTTTGTCTAAGTTAGCATAAATTTCTGCCATGCTGCCGATACCCTGCAAGAGACCGAGAGCCGTTTTTTCACCCACACCAGCTACACCAGGAATATTATCGGCACTATCGCCCATTAGCGCTAAGTAATCGATGATGAGTTCTGGCGGAATACCATATTTTTCAATCACGGCCTCGCGATATAAGGTATTATTCATGGTGTTGATCAACATAATGTTGTCATCCACTAGCTGCGCCATGTCTTTATCACCGGTGCTGATCAAAACTTTTTGATTAGCTTTGGAAGCCGCTACCGCCAAGGTACCGATGACATCGTCAGCCTCCACGCCTTCAATGACTAACAGAGGAATGCCAAGGGCTCGGATAATATCGTGTAACGGTTGAATTTGTTTGCGCAGATCGTCGGGCATCGGTGGACGATGGGATTTATATTGTTCAAACATTTCATCTCGGAACGTTTTGCCCTTTGCATCAAAGACTACCGCAATATGGCTCGGTTGCACTTGCGAAATCAGGCTTTTGAGCATATTTAACACACCGTACATAGCGCCTGTCGGTTCGCCAGCAAAATTGGTGAGCGGCGGAAAAGCATGAAAAGCACGATATAAATAAGATGAACCGTCCACTAGGACTAATGGATTAGGAGCAATAGTTGGCATAAATATTCCGTTCAAAAATAATGAAAAGTGTCGCATTATAGCGTAAATTGCGAAATGGAGCGAACGGATAAAGTGCGGTCAATTAAACGTAAAAAGTATGACGAAGGCATTTGGCTGTGGCATAATAGGATTACTTGAGCATTCAACATAAGGGAATAACATGTCATTAAAACTGGTTGAAGTTGTTGTATTAGGGCAAGTGCTGCGCTTGAATGTCCCTGCAGAACAAGAAGAGATTTTGCGTCAAGCGGCGCGTAATTTAGATCTTCAAGTGTCTGAAATGAAAGAGCGTACAGGTTTATTACAATTAGACCGTGTGCTTTCTATTGTTGCCTTGAATTTAAGTTTTGAATTAACCCAAGAAAAAAATAAAAATGCCCAGATTGAAAACGTGTTATGTACGCGAATTCAGCAGTTAGATCATTCTTTAGAGAATGCATTAGGTGGGCGTTCCATCGTAGATTAAATAAAAA
>CAUGKJ010000083.1 GCA_959600045.1 uncultured Haemophilus sp. | reverse complement strand
AATTCTAACTTCAAAATAGAAAAGGAGGTGTAAGTTACCTGTTATATAGTCTCCAAATCGGAAACATTGTTAGTATTACATATCGTAATACTCGTTTAATAAATGATTACATTAAACGGCTTTCAATATCTGAAAGCTCGTGGATATTACACAAAAACACCTAATTATGCAAGCTTTTTGTTCAATTAATTTCCATATACAAAAAAGTGCGGTCATTTTTTCCCGAATGTTTTTCCGCTAAAAACACGACAAAAAATGACCGCACTTTAATATAAATGAAATCTATAGTTTGTTATCTAACATTGCAATATGTCTTGTTGCTGCAATCCATGCACCAACATAACCCATAATCAAGCAACTTACTAATAAGAAGATCAGCTCACCTACACCTAATCCATTGAGCTCAAAGGTAACCGCAAAGATATCCGTCACATATTTCACTGCAGAAGTAAAGTAACCCACAATAAGACTACTAAATACAGCTGCGACAAATCCACCTAGCACAGCATAAATCATGCCGGTATAAAGATAAGGACGAAGAATAAATTGATCCGTTGCGCCTAATAGTTTCATCACATCAATGCTTGCTCGGCTACTATAGACATCCGAGCGAATACTATTTCCGATAACAAGGAATACCGCAATGGTCATCAGGACCGTGCAGAAAATTGCTACATGCGCAAATAGCCACGAAAGTGCGGTCAATTTTTCCATCCAATCGTTATCTAAACGAACTTCTTGTACACCTTTAATTTTATTTAAATTTGCGCGTAACTCAGCTCGTTTTTCTGATTCATTAAACGCTTTAGAGGGTTTCACCATCACCACTGCCGGCAATGGGTTGTCATCTAAAATTTCTAATTCTTCACCAAAACCAGACCAACTTTTAAATTCTTTCAAACTGTCTTGGCGAGAAACATAATTTAACGATTCAACACCTTCTTGCTGACGGATTTTTTCTACCACCAAGTTAGCATCTTCTTCACTTAAATTTTTATGTAAATAGATTGTGAGCTCGCTTTCCGGATAAAATTGAGTTGTCGCTAAGTGTAAATTTTTCCATAACAAATAGCTCACCGTTGGAATCGTAAGAGACACGGCAATAACTAAAATTGTTAGCAATGTACCAAATTTACGTTTTACTAAATCGTTCAACACAGAACGCAAAGTATAAGCAGTTTGCACGCCAAAAGAAGCATCAATACGTCTTGTCATTTTTTATCCTTAATAGCGTAAGTAGCCTTGTTCAAGTACAAGACATGGTTTTGGTTTTTGTTGAATTAAATTGATATCGTGTGTCGCAATTAACACCGTCATGCCTAAACGATTAAACTCTTCAAACAGATTGAAAATCCCTAAAGAAAGTTCACCATCTAAGTTTCCAGTTGGCTCATCGGCTAATAAAAGTTGCGGTTTATGTACAATGGCACGCGCGATATCCACACGTTGTTGCTCCCCACCTGAAATTTGTGGAGGCATATAATTCGCTTTACTACGTAAGCCCACACGATCTAGCGCAACCAATGCGCGTGTATGTGCTTCTTTCGGATTCATGCCAGCAATAATCAATGGCAACGCCACATTTTCTGCCACACTACGATCTGTTAATAAACGGTAATCCTGGTGAACCATGCCAATTTGGCGACGTAAAAATGGGATTTCATATTTAGACAAACGCGTAATATCGTGGCCATTAAACCAAATATTACCGGCATTCGCCTTTTCCATTCCCATGATTAATTTAAGCAAGGTACTTTTACCCGCGCCAGAATGCCCAACAAGATAAGTCATACTTCCAACAGGAAGATGAAAATTCAAGCCTTGCAAGGCCGGCTGAGTCGCACCGTGATAAGCTTTAGAGACATTTGAAAATCGAATCACTTTATTATTCCTTTTTATTCTTCATTTTCGTGAACAAACAATGCTTCAATAAATTCTTCTGCATTAAATTCGCGTAAATCTTCTATCTTTTCACCCACACCAATATAACGAATGGGTAAATTAAACTGATCTGCAATGGCGAAAATTACCCCACCTTTTGCTGTTCCGTCTAATTTGGTTAATGTAATACCTGTTAACCCAACCGCCTCATTAAAGAGTTTGGCTTGGCTAATTGCATTCTGCCCTGTACCCGCATCTAAGGTAAGCATGATTTCGTGCGGTGCGGTTTCATCGTATTTTCTCATGACACGAACAATCTTCTTCAATTCATCCATGAGATTATTTTTATTTTGTAAACGTCCTGCCGTATCCGCAATTAAAATATCAATATTACGTGCTGCGGCAGATTGCATCGCATCAAAAATCACCGACGCAGAATCTGAACCCGTACTTTGTGCCACCACAGGAATATTGTTACGCTCGCCCCACACTTGAAGCTGCTCTACTGCAGCAGCACGGAAAGTATCTCCTGCTGCTAACATGACTGATTTGCCTTCATTTTGGAATTTGCGAGCCAATTTACCAATTGTGGTTGTTTTACCTACACCGTTTACGCCAACCATCAAAATAACATAAGGCTTTTTAGTCATATCAATGACCAATGGTTTGGCAACTGGTTTTAGAATTTCTACCATTTCAACTTTAAGTTGTTGGTAAAGCAATTCCGCATCTTGTAGTTGTTTACGACTTGCGTGCTCGGTTAAATTCTTAATGATTTTATTCGTTGTTGGCACACCAATATCCGCAATTAAAAGTTGCTCTTCCAACTCTTCAAATAAATCATCGTCAATCTTTTTACCTAAAAAGAACGCTCGGAAACCTGCACCAATATTTTGTTTAGTTTTGAGTAAGCCTTTAACTAAACGACTAAAAAAGCCACCTTCACTTGGTTTTTCTTGCGTTTCGGTATTAATATCTGAACGGAATTCGTCTTTAACATCTTCAACAATTTCAGGCTCAATCTCAGCATCAACTACAGGAAGATCTTCAACGACATTATCTTGCTCAATAATGCTTGCTGTTGGCTCTTCCGCAGAAAGTGCGGTAGAAATATCTTCTGTTTTTTCTTTCTCTTCAGCCGTTGCCTCAATCACCGGTGCATCTAAAACTGACTCAATATTGACCGCACTTTCAGGTGAAATCACTTCTTCTACAACCGGTTCAATATGCGCAACAACGGTATTCTCAGCTTTATCCTCTTGCAGCTGTTCCGCTAACTCCTGTAATTCTTCCTGTTCAACTTGTTCTAATTGAACGTTCTCGCTATTGTGAACAATCTCTTCCGTAGGCGAAACATCGGCAGATTCAACAGATGACTCTTCAATCGTTGGCTCAATTTTTTGTTCTTCTTGCTTTTTATTGCGACCAAAAAGAGAGGCCCAAAACCCGCCTTTTTTCTTTTCTTCTGACATAAATTCTTCTCTTAAACACAAATCTTTAAAAAATACTGCCTATTCTAGCAAAAAATCGTCTAAACTAAGCACAATTTTCACTAAAAATCTGTTTCTTTATGAAAAAAATGCAAGTTCAAAATGCCAAAGGCGAAGTTCGAATCATCGCAGGTCTTTGGCGTGGGCGAAAATTGCCGGTTTTAAATGCAGAAGGTTTGCGCCCTACAGGTGATCGCGTAAAAGAAACCTTATTCAACTGGTTGATGCCTTATATTGTGGATAGCCATTGTCTTGATTGCTTTGCGGGCAGTGGCTCACTTGGCTTTGAGGCGCTTTCTCGTCAAGCGAAACAGGTGACGTTTTTAGAGTTGGATAAAACCGTGGCGAATCAATTAAAGAAAAATTTGCAAACACTGAAAACGACAGCTGAACAAGCCCAAGTGATTAATCAAAATAGCTTGGAATTTTTAAAACAAGCACAAAATCAACCGTACTTTGATGTGGTATTTTTGGATCCACCTTTTCATTTTGGTTTAGCTGAACAAGCAATTACCCTATTAGAGGAAAAGAATTGGCTCTTACCTCATGCATTGATTTATGTGGAAACAGAAAAAGACAAACCGCTAAGCGTGCCTGAAAATTGGCAATTACTAAAAGAAAAAACCACAGGTATGGTGAGTTACCGCCTGTATCAAAAAGATTAGGAAATCATTATGTTAGATATTGTGTTATACGAACCTGAAATTCCGCAAAATACGGGAAATATTATTCGTCTTTGTGCCAACACTGGCTTTCGCCTTCATTTGATTGAGCCACTTGGCTTTACCTGGGATGATAAAAAATTACGTCGTTCTGGCTTGGATTACCATGAATTTGCTGAAATCAAAAAACATAAAACCTTTGAAGCCTTTTTAGAAAGCGAAAAACCGAAACGTCTTTTTGCACTCACCACTAAAGGCGGCCCTGCGCATAGCGAAGTGCAATTTGAATTAGGGGATTATTTAATGTTTGGCCCAGAAACCCGTGGTATTCCAATGTCTATTTTGGATAAAATGCCAATGGAACAAAAAATCCGTATCCCAATGACCGCAAATAGCCGCAGTATGAACTTATCTAACTCGGTAGCCGTTGCAGTTTATGAAGCTTGGCGACAACTTGGTTACGAAGGCGCGGTGAATTTAAATCGATAAAAACCAATAAAATAGCTGCTTATTTTATACACAAAAATAAGCAGCTTTCTTTTTGCATTTAATTTGTGATCTCGATCACATATTTATAATTTTAAGATTCCCTTTTTACCAAAACAGCAGTATAAATAAATTACATTTAGAGAGGGATCTCGATGTACCCACTTGATCTATCAAGCTCTAGTCTTTCTTGACTCTTCAAGCAAACCTTCCCCGTTGTCCTAAATAAAGAATTGGCAGTCGAATGATTTGCCCTCCATTTGTATCCCTAAAATTTAACAACTATTGCAGCAAAATTAGTTTCATCTCACATCAATAAGGAGGTTGGGTGAATGAAGTTAATTTTGAATTGGTCGAAACAGCAGTGGCTAGGCATGGATGCTTACCAAAAAAGTGCGGTCAATTTTGGCCGCACTTCCTATTCCTATTATTTGCAAATCACTAACCTTGTATTGCTATTTTCTAAATAATCCTTAATTTGTTTTGGCACATCATCAGTGAAAAGATAATCTACATCTTTAAGCTCCCCTAATCGCACAATCGCTTGTCGAGAGAATTTCGAATGGTCGGTCGCTAATAGCGTTTGACGCGAGCTTTCTATAATGGCTCGTTTAACTTGG
>CAUGKJ010000082.1 GCA_959600045.1 uncultured Haemophilus sp. | reverse complement strand
TCCGCAAATTTGCTTAAACTCAAAACCGTGTTGTGCTATGACGGCTACCTTACGCCAGTCGATCAAGCGAAAGCCAGTCATTGTATCGGTGCAAGTCATGTTCGTGATAATGCGAGTCGTGAATTTAGTCTAACTGAACAACAAGAAAACCAACAAAAAATTCAGCAAAATATTCCTGAAGAGTGGACAAAAGAAGTAGATACATCAAGCAATCTTGCTCGAATCGGTGTGCGTTGTTCAGTGCGTGATCTCACACCAATGATGGGTGCTGTTCCTCATTTTTTAGCACAACAAGTACAATATCAGAATTTATTTAATTTACGACGCCGTAAACAACCAATAGAGCAAGCCGAAAACTACCCTAATCTCTATTTAATCGGCGCATTAGGCTCTCGAGGATTAACCTCTGCACCATTTTTGGGTGAAACACTGGCTTCCTTAATTTATGGTGAACCCTTACCGATGAGTGAAGATCTGATTCATAACTTAATGCCAAACCGCAGTTGGGTCAGACGCTGGTTGAAAGGTGCAGAGGTGAAATAAAAAAAGTGCGGTTAAAATCAACCGCACTTTTTTAATACAAGCTTAAACGTTGTAATCGCTGTCTGGCGATTTCTTTGATTTCATCCTTTTTCGCCGTATTCATAATTTCCAAATAAAGTAATTTGGCCAAGCCAATATTAACTTGTGTCCCAATCCCTTCTTCATACAAACGAGCCAAACGGAATCGCCCCTCATTGCTGCCTGCATTCGCAGCTTTTTGGAACCATTCAAAGGCTTTGGTAAATTCTTTCTGATTGGTATAAATTTCCCCTAATGTAAGCATGGCATCAGGATCTTTTGTCGCACTGGTTTCAAATAATTTAATCGCTTGAGCGGTATCTTGTTTTACATAGTTGTTGCCGTTGAAATACATGACCGCCAAATTATTGATAGCTTTAATACTGCCTCGCTCAGCAGCTTCACTAAACCACCAATAAGCCAACTCTTTATTTTCATCCACTCCACGGCCTAAATTATAAAGCATCCCTAAATTGCTTTGCGCTTGTAAATTACCTTCCAAAGCTAAAGGATACATAATTTCAAAAACGGCTTTCCAATCTTGTTTCTCAGCCAGTTTTTGTGCCAGATCCATTTTTTGCTGCTCTGTCATTTGCGCTTTATCGACCAAATCAATGGTTTTCATCGCAAATGCTGAACTGCTTAAGGTGAGCGTGGTGAGGAGTAAAAGTTTGGCTAATGTCTTCATCTTATAATGTCGCTATCAATAAAATAATCAAAAAAATGGCGGATGTTCCGAATTCTATTAGACCGACTTGCTTAACCGAAAGTTTCTTGGTTGGTAAATAAATGGCACGAATTAACGCCAGCACAAAAGCAAGTGATAAGACATATTGTTGGGTAAATAAACAACCGAGCACGCAAAGCACATGGAAAATAATAGAGGCTTTGAGATAAAGCGGATTTTTACGTTCACGCATCATTGATTTGACGTAAAGCGTCGTGCCAATAAAAAATAAGCTTGGATACAGTGCTACCCACCAGATTTTTTCATCAAAAGTGCGGTCAGAAAAATAATAGGATCCCATACCTGCAAGGGCAAAAATCGCAATACCCGCTAAATCATTGAGAAGATTACGTTCATCTTTTTTCTTGGTGTAATAGATACTCACCAACACAAAAGGAAACATGGCTGCAATAAAGAAAAGAATTTGCCAGTTATAAAAAATGGCAGGAAGCGCAAATAAAAAAGCTGCGACACCATAGATGATTGTCCACTTTTTATATTCCGCCATATTTTTGCCTTTAAAGAGACTCAACATTGGGTAACTCAGCAAATACATGGTGAACCAAGCTAAAAGCAAAAAGAAATGCGCCCAAACAGGTGAAGCTAATAACATACCGTAAACAAAAGGCAATAATGCCATCACAATGGCGCCATATTGATTCGAAATCAGGAGTTTCATAGTTTCCTTTAGTTGATAAAAATTCTCAATTATTTTATCTCACAATTTCTTGATTTACAAAGTCTAAAACCACCTTTAGAATGGAATTATCTTCATCAAAAAGGAGCCATTATGTCGATTCAACGCATTCAACCAAGTAAACGCTTTTCTGAAGTCGTTATTCATAACAATACCGCCTATTTTGCAGGCCAAGTACCGGAAAAAACTGTTAAGCAAAATGCTTACGAGCAAACCAAAGAAGTCCTTTCACTGATCGATAAATTATTGGCTGAAATTGGTTCTGAAAAAGGCAAAATTCTTACCACGCAAATATTCCTTGCTGATATGGCAGATTATGCTCAACTTAACCAAGCATGGGATGAATGGGTAGATAGTCAAAATCCACCAAGCCGAGCAACAGTAGAAACGAAACTTGCAGATCCTGATTGGAAAGTTGAAATCGTTATTATTGCAGCCGTGTAAACACAGCTTTTTCAAAATGTGATCAACCGCAAAGAAACTTTTTCGGTTTTCCTTTACACTAAACACTGAATTCAAAAGAAGGAGTAATGTATGCAATCATGGATACCAGAAATATGGCAAGCCGCTGTGATTGGGCTTGTGGTTGGCGTAATCTTAGGCTATGTGTTATTACGTTTAACAAAAGGGTCTGTTAAAAAACAAGTTCAAACCGAAGCTGAACTAAAAGAAGTAAAAACACAATTAAGCGATAAACAAGCACAACTTGAAAAACATTTCGCAGAAAGTGCTGAATTATTTAAAACCTTAATTGGTGATTATCAAAAACTGTACCGTCACTATGCTGCTTCATCTGAAGCCTTGCTTGGCAGTAAACCAGCCGACAAAGGTTTATTTACCCAGCAATTAGTGACTGCCTCATCAGAAAGCAAGTCTGAAGAGCCACCACGCGATTACTCCGAAGGTTCATCTGGCTTATTAAAAACAGATAAAGAAAACCAGTAATGATTAACGGTTGAACAATAAAAAAATCAGGGATTAAATGCTTAATCCCTGATTGTTTATTAATGATTACTCAATACTTGAGCCGGTTGTAACTTCGCGGCTCGACTGGCTGGATAAAGACTGGCGAGTAAACTCAATACCAATGCCGCCACGAGAACTAATACAACATCGAACCAATGTAATTCGCTTGGTAAGAAATCAACGAAATAGATGCCATCTGATAACAGTTTTTTACCGAGTAATGTCTCGATGCCTTGAATAATCGGCGTGAGATTCAGTGCAAGTACGACACCTAACACGATACCAATCAGACACCCTTTCATTCCTGCAAGCAAGCCATACCAAATAAAGATCTGTTTAATAAAACCATTATTCGCACCTAGGGTTCGCATAATCGCAATATCACCTTGCTTATCTTTTACTGCCATAATTAAGGTAGAAACGATATTAAAACACGCCACCCCAATTACAAGCACCATGGCGATATACATCACTGTACGGATAAGTTGAATATCACGATACATATAGCCAAATTTTGCTACCCAGTTTTGAATATAAAGCAGTTGCGGATAATCATTCAGCATCGAATAATCCATGTCTTGTACTTTGAATGGATCATCCACTTTCAATTCAACACCGGTAATTTGATCTTCGCGATACCCCATTAATTCTTGCGCTTGAGGCAATGCCAGTAAGGCATAACTGTGGTCTAACTGGCCATCTAAACGCAAAATAGCGGTCACTTGAACACGCTCACGATTAGGCTGAGCCATTTGATCTTCGCCATTTGGTTGAGAGATTAATAACGACACCCAATCGCCAGCTCTAACATCTAACTCTTTGGCAATACCAGAGCCCAGCGCCAATCCACCTTCTTCTGCGAATTTTTGCCAGCCATCGCCTTCCACAAACTTACCAAGAGAACTCACTTGATCTTCAGCTTGTTTATCGACCCCTTTCACTTGAACGACTTTAAGTTTATTGCCGTTTTCAACTAAGGCAGTAAAACTCACAAAAGGTGAAAGTGCGGTAATTTTTTTATTTGTTTTTAGACGATCTGCTAGCTTTTGCCAATGATTTAATGTGGCTTCATTGCCCTGTGGATTTACTGTGATTTCCGCATGTGGCACGACAGCCAAAATGCGCGAGTTTAATTCACGCTCGAAACCATTCATGGCACTTAATCCGACAATCAATACCGCTACGCCAAGGGCGATACCGATAGCAGAGAATTTTGAAATTAACGCCACCAACGGATTCTTTTGCTTGCCCCGCTGATAACGCCAACTAATGAAAAAAGGCGTATTCATTATGCACCTTCCTTCAAAATGCCATCTTGCATGGTTAAGCAACGAGACAGTTTTTGCGCCAATGACATATCATGCGTAACCAATAAAAACGCAATGTTTTGTTCCGCATTCAAGGTTTGAATTAATTCAAAAATACTTTCGGTGGTTTTATGATCCAAGTTACCGGTTGGTTCATCAGCCAAGACAAGAGCAGGATTATTCACTAATGCACGAGCAATCGCCACTCGTTGACGTTCCCCACCAGAAAGGGCTGACGGTCGGTGAGTAATGCGATGACTTAAGCCTACTGCGTCTAATATTTTTTCAGCACGATCTTTTGCTTCTGTTTTATTCTGACGACCAATTAACATCGGCATCATCACATTTTCTAACGCAGTAAAATCCGCCATTAAATGGTGAAATTGATACACAAACCCTAGATTTTGGTTACGTAATTTAGCCAATTCACTTTCAGACGCTTTTTGCAAAGATTGCCCTTTAATAAACACTTCTCCACTGCTTGGCTGATCTAAGCCGCCTAAGGTGTGTAATAAAGTACTTTTTCCCGAACCAGAACTCCCCACAATCGCCACTAATTCCTGTGGTTTCATGGCAAAGCTTACGCCTTTTACTACTTGGGTCTGGTTCTCGCCTTCTTGGTAAAATTTATTAATATTTTGGCATTCTAATAAGTAGTTATTCATATTTTACTCATAACGTAATGCTTCCGCCGGCTCAGTTTTTGCCGCACGATAAGCTGGATAAATAGTTGATAATAAAGATAACAATAAAGAAAAGGCAATCACAATAATGACTTGCACAGGCTCAATCGAGGTTGGCAAGAAAACACCATTCGGATTGACCGCACTTAAAATTGCCCCAAGATTTAGGGTGATTAATACGCCCAGTACAGCACCAATCAATGTGCCCACTAGCCCAACCAATAAACCTTGATAAATAA
>CAUGKJ010000081.1 GCA_959600045.1 uncultured Haemophilus sp. | reverse complement strand
AAAAAGAGCGGTCAAATTGACCGCTCTTTTTCTCACTACCTTACGACATTCTTCCATTCTCAATCCCAATCACCTGATCACAAATAGCCATGGTGGATTGGCGATGACTCACGAGAATAATCAATTTTTCTGCTTTCACGTTCAACAATGATTTCAAAATCATCGCTTCGTTTAAGCTATCCAAATTACTGGTCGGTTCATCGAGTAAAATAATCGGTGCGTTATGTAGGAATGCACGAGCAATACCGATACGTTGTTTTTCACCATCAGAGAGATTGCCGCCCAATTCGGTCATTTTCGTTTGATAACCTTCCGGTAAACTTAAAATGAAATCATGAATTGACGCTTTCTTCGCGGCTTCCATAATTTCTTCTAACGTTGCATCACGGCGCGCAAGGCGAATATTTTCCTCAATGGTTTCGTTGAAAATATAGGTTTGCTGAGTAATGTACGCCATATTGTCTCGCAAACTACGGGTGTTGATATTCGGTAAGCTTTCGCCGTTAATTTTAATACTACCCGATTTAGGATCGTAAAAACGCATCAGCAGTTTTAACAAGGTGCTTTTACCGCTTCCACTTCTGCCGTGAATACCTAAAATTTCACCCTTTTTCACAGACAAGCTGACATCCGATAAAATTTGTTCTTCACCGTAGGCAAAACTTACGTTCTCAACATCAATGCGAGAAACCTCTTTCAAATCGACCGCACTTTCTACGTCTTTTAATTCGGGTTCTTCTGCTAGCAAACTCAATACACGCTCACCTGAAGCCAAGGTTTGTAACAAGTTACTTGAAAGGTTGCTTAACGCAATAACCGGACCGTAACTCGACATCAATAAAATCACGCCGATTAAAAAGGCAGAAAAATCAATCTTATCTAGACTAAACAAAATTAAGCCTGTGAATAACATAATGATGTTAAACGCTGATACTGCTACTTCAGTATAAACACGTACTTTCGCTTCTTGGTCTTTAATGCGTTCAAAAGCCGTATCAATTTTTTGGCTGCGTTGTTGAATTTCATCTAACCGTTGTTTCGCATACCCGAAAAGTTGGATTTCTTTCATACCTCGCACACTGTCGAGGAAGAAATCATTCATTTCGCCCACTAATTCACGATAGCGTCTGCCATCTTCACGCGCTAATTTGGTGGTGATAATGGGTAGAATCACACCCACCGTTAAATAAGCGGCTAATGCCACAATTACAAACCAGCCAGAAAGATGCCCAAAGACCAACAATAAAATCGCAGAAGTAAAGAACGCAATCATAATCGGTGCAATAGTGTGCGCATAGAACACTTCGAGCAATTCAATATCATTGGTGACTAATGACACTAATTGCCCCGCTTGTTTATCTTGCAATTTCACAAAAGCCAAACGACGTAAGGAAGAAAACACTTTGTCACGCAATAATGCCAATAATTTAAAAGCAATATAGTGTCCTGACATTTGCTCTAAATAACGCAATGCACCACGAGCGACAGCTAATACGATAAGTGCGGTCAAAATTCCGGAAAAACTTAAATGGGTATCAAAGTTAAGAAGATTCACTAACCCCATCGCCCCAAGCACCATAATAAAGATAGCAGCCAGGAAACCGAGCGTTCCCATGGTGATAGTAAACGCCATGATATGCGCAAGTGGGGTCACTAGTTTCAGCAAATGCCCCATTACAACAAAACCATTTTTACGCATTTGCCACCTCTCTAATTTGTTCTAAATCTTTTTGTTGTTGGAACATTTCAGCATACGCACCTTGTTTTGCCATGAGCTCTTTATGCGTGCCTTGCTCAATCAATTTGCCTTGCTCAAGCACATTAATGCAGTCAGCATTCACGGCATTCGCCAAGCGGTGAGAAATCATCACAATGGTTTTTTGTTGTTTAAATTGTTGAATGAACTGCAAAATAATTTCTTCGCTTTCCACGTCAATGTTACTGGTCGCTTCATCAAAAATATAAAGCGCCGCATTGTGTAATAACGCGCGGGCTAAAGCTAAACGTTGAATTTGACCGCCAGATAAATTCGCGCCACGGCTTAATAGCTGCATATCTAATCCACCATTATCTCGAACGAATTGCGCCAGATTGACTTGCTCTAAACACGCATAAATTTGCTCATCTGTGGCATCAATTTTCGCCATCTTCATGTTTTCACGTAGCGTACCTTTAAACACATAACTGCTATGGCTCACCAAAGAGACTTTTTCGTAAAACGAATGGCGATCAATGGATTGAATTTCTTGACCATTGAACAAGATCTTACCTTGTTGCGCTTGATTAAAGCCCATTAGCAATGAAACTAAGGTCGATTTACCACAACCACTTTTACCCACAAATACCGTAAGCTGATTTGGTAAGATGCTTAAATCTAAGCCAACAATCGCAGGCTTCTCTTCGCTGTAAGCAAAATGCAGATCTTGAATATCTACCTGAATAGCATTTTTCGCTGCAAAATCGACCGCTTGTATTTGAGTTTCCACGGGCGTATCTAACAATGTGAATATCTTATCTGATGCCGCTTTACCATTCATCGCTACATGGAAGAAAGAACCCAATAAACGAAGCGGAATAAAGAATTCAGAAGAAAGTAGAATAAATAAAATGACGCCTAATACGGTTAATTGATCGGCTTGGAATTGCAACAAAGCCGTTAAAATCCCGATTGCTGCCCCACCGTAAGCAAGTAAATCCATCAGCGATACCGAGTTAAGCTGCATGGTAAGCACTTTCATGGTAATTTTGCGGAAATGTTCTGCTTCTTCATCCATTGCTTTTGCTTTATAAGCATCATCTTGATAGATTTTTAGCGTAATTAAACCTTGTAGGTTATCTAAGAAACTGCTGCCTAATCCCACATAAATGGACCAATATTTTGCCAAGAGTTTTTTCGCGATTTTATTCACTGCAATAATAGACATTGGAATCAGCGGCACGCAAATCAGCAAAATCACAGCTGTTTTAAAGCTGAAAAAGATCAGAAAAGCGAAGAGTGTGAGCGGGGCAAGCAAGCTATAAAAAAGCTGAGGTAAATAACGCCCAAAGTAGATTTCAAGCTGCTCCACACCTTCTGAAGCCACTTGGATAATATTTGACGTAGATTGTTGATTCACTTGGTTAAGTGGCATCGAAGCCAATTTACGATAGATGAGGCTACGCAGCTCATGTTTGACTTTCGTACTGGCAAAATAAGAAGCCTGCACCGATTTTTTGCCCGCAAAGGCACGCAACGCCAAAGCAGCAATTAAAACAATACCCAAAATGACCGCACTTAGTGGGCCTAATTCATTAAAATAAGCCGCCTGTAAAATATAAGAAAACACGACAGCACTAATAATCCCGCCAACTAACGCCACCCAGTTCCATAACACCGTGATGCCAATCCATTTTTTACTATCGACCACCGTGTTAATTAGGCGTTTATCTATCATCATAATGATTGCTCCTAAAAACAAAAAAGAAGTACGCACATTACTATGCGTACTTTGCTACCAATCTAACAACCAAAAAACGAGTCTATTTCGTATCATTGTCATTAAGTGATAAAAACTGTGAAAATTATAGTAAAGAATACACACAAATAATAGATCTAATTGAAAATTATTTCTATTTCTAAATAAAATAAAAAAATACCGCACTCAGTTTTCCTAAGTGCGGTCATTCTCAGTGATATTTTTGAATATTAGACTAAACGTCTAAGTTTGCTCGCAACGCATTCATTTCGATGAATTCACGACGCGGCTCAACTTCATCACCCATTAATGTAGTGAAGAGTTGGTCTGCTGCAACAGCATCTTTAATTGATACTTTTAACATACGACGAGCATTTGGATCCATGGTGGTTTCCCAAAGTTGCTCAGCGTTCATTTCACCTAACCCTTTATAACGTTGGATTTCTAAGCCACGACGAGATTCTTTCATCAACCATTCAACAGCTTGTTCAAATGACTGAACGGGTTGAGTTTTTTCACCACGAGTGACATACGCGCCCTCTTCTAGTAAGCCATTGACTTGCTGACCGAATGTAGAAATCTTCGCAAATTCATTGCCCGTTACAAAATCAAAGTTGATGAAGTAATCGGTATCAATACCATGTTTACGAACAGTAATGACTGCTTCATATACTTGGCGTTCGCTGTTAAATTGAGTTCTTGCTGAATATAAATGGGCTTCCGTTTCTTTTTCGGTTAAGTACGCAACAAAAGCATTCGCCCAATTTTCGACCGCACTTTCATTACGCATTAACTCAACGGTTAATTGTGGTTGGTAAACCAAGCCTTGCAATAGTGGCTCAGGATAATAACGACTTAAGCGAGTAATTAATTTCTGAACATTGTTATATTCACCCACTAATTTCTCAAACACTAAATCATTCATTGCTGGTGCATTGGCACTGATATGTAATGCTGCACCATCTAACGCAAGCATTAATTCATATTGCACCATTTCGTCATTATCTTTGATATAACGCTCTTGTTTACCTTTTTTCACTTTATAAAGTGGCGGCTGAGCAATATACACGTAACCACGCTCAATTAATTCCGGCATTTGACGATAGAAGAAGGTCAACAATAAAGTACGAATGTGTGAACCGTCCACGTCCGCATCGGTCATGATAATGATGTGATGATAACGTAATTTATCCGGATTATATTCATCGCGACCAATACCACAGCCTAGCGCCGTAATTAATGTACCCACTTCTTGAGAAGAAAGCATTTTGTCAAAACGTGCTTTTTCAACGTTAAGAATCTTCCCTTTTAACGGTAAAATCGCTTGGGTTTTACGATCACGACCTGATTTTGCCGAACCACCCGCAGAATCCCCCTCCACGAGGTAAAGTTCTGAAAGTGCTGGATCTTTTTCTTGGCAATCCGCTAATTTACCCGGAAGGCCTGCAATATCTAATGCGCCTTTGCGACGGGTCATTTCACGTGCTTTACGAGCCGCTTCACGTGCACGTGCAGCCGTAATAATTTGATTTACAATGATTTTCGCATCAGCTGGATTTTCTAATAGATATTCCTGCATACGCTCATTCATGGCAGATTCAACCGCACTTTTCACTTCAGAAGACACTAATTTGTCTTTTGTTTGTGAAGAGAATTTAGGATCGGGCACTTTCACCGAAATAATCGCCACCAAACCTTCACGCGCATCATCACCTGAAGTACTCACTTTCTCTTTTTTCA
>CAUGKJ010000080.1 GCA_959600045.1 uncultured Haemophilus sp. | reverse complement strand
TAAGCTACGAGGGTTAGTAGCATCAGTGTTAGCTTTGATACCATCGTGGAAAGATGCTTGACCAGCTTTAACACCTGCATAGAAAGTGTTTTCTTGTGGAGCTGCTTGAGCTACAGAAGCTGCTGCTAAACCAGCAACGACTAATGCGATTGCAGTTTTTTTCATTTTGATGTCCTCTATTTAGTCATCGTTATTAATAAGAAAAGTTTCCTTGTTTATTGTGAACTTTATAAAAAAGAAACACTCTAAACGTTGCTTAACTAGGGTTTTGAATTTGCCCTAACTTATCCTTTTGACAAATTCAATTCCTTTGCCATAGCCAAAGGAACGTTCAAAAGTATGGTTATTATCCTATAAAAACACCAAAGATCAAACTTTTTTTGCCCTTTTTGGTTATTTTATAGACAAACAACCCCTAAAATGAACATTTGTTCACAAAAATCGGGTTACTTTTTAACCCGATTTCTATTCTAACAAAAAATATCTTTTGTTGAAATCGACTTTTTTTTGAGCTTCATATATCATCAAATTCACTTTCTTCTCTTATATATAGGTGAGTGATTTTATGTTGCCCCGTCTTTCTAATGTGCCACAACTTAATAACGTGGTAAGTGATTATCTTAACGAACTCCAAAAGCAGCATTTTGAAGGTGATATTGCCTCAAATTATGCTGATCGTTTAAGTATTGCGACAGATAACAGTGTCTATCAACAACTTCCTCAGGCTATTTTGTTCCCTAAATCTGTTGCCGATGTAGTACGTATCACCAAATTAGCCAATAAAGAGAAATACCTTCATCTAACCTTTACACCTCGCGGTGGCGGCACGGGTACCAATGGACAATCTATAAATAACAACATTATTGTCGATCTCTCTCGCCACATGACGAGCATTTTAGAGCTTAATATAGAAGAACATTGGGTTCGCGTGCAAGCGGGCGTAGTAAAAGACCAATTAAACCAATTTTTAAAACCTCACGGCTTATTCTTTGCACCAGAACTCTCCACCAGTAATCGAGCGACCCTCGGTGGCATGATTAATACCGATGCTTCCGGTCAAGGTTCATTACAATACGGAAAAACCTCTGATCACGTTTTAGCATTACGTTCTGTTTTAATGAATGGTGAAATATTAGATACAAGTGCGGTCAAATCTGATGATGTTTTAGAAAACTACCCGCTTGCAGAAAATGGTAAAACGCTACATCAAACGATTTTCCAACGTTGCAAAGAGAAACGCGCCTCAATCATTCAAGATTTACCACAACTCAATCGCTTCCTCACCGGTTACGATCTTAAAAATGTCTTTAATAAAGATGAAAGTGAATTTAATCTCACCCGAATTTTAACGGGCTCAGAAGGTTCACTTGCATTTATCTGTGAAGCTAAACTTAATTTATTGCCGATTCCGAAATATCGCACCTTAATTAATGTGAAGTACAGTTCATTTGATGCTGCCCTTCGCAATGCGCCTTTTATGGTGAAAGCCAATGCCCTTTCCGTTGAAACCGTCGATTCCAAAGTGCTAAACCTTGCTAAGCAAGATATTATTTGGCATTCAGTGAAAGAACTTTTAACAGAAGAAGAACAAAATCCAATTCAGGGTTTAAACATTGTGGAATATGCGGGCAACAATCAAGCTAAAATCGACAACCAAGTGACCGCACTTTGTCAGCAATTAGATGAAAAAATTGCACAAGGCCAAGATCATATTATCGGCTATCAACTTTGTTCTGACTTGCCTTCTATTGAACGTATTTACGCCATGCGTAAAAAAGCAGTGGGGCTATTGGGGAATGCGAAAGGCGCAGCCAAACCGATTCCTTTTGTAGAAGATACCTGTGTACCACCAGAACATCTTGCTGATTACATTGCAGAATTTAGAGCCTTATTAGATAGCCACAATCTGCAATATGGGATGTTTGGCCATGTTGATGCTGGCGTATTGCATGTTCGCCCCGCTTTAGACCTATGCGATAAAGAACAAGTTAAACTCTTTAAACAAATTTCAGATGAAGTGGCAGAACTCACCGTGAAATACGGCGGTTTGCTATGGGGTGAACACGGTAAAGGCGTACGTTCTCATTATGGAGAAAAATTCTTCACTCCCGAACTTTGGCAAGAATTGCGTTATGTGAAGTTCTTATTTGACCCAAATAATCGCCTCAACCCAGGCAAAATCTGTACGCCACTTAATAGCGATGCGAAACTCTATTCGATTCTCTCGCCAATGCGTGCGGACAATGATCGTCAAATCCCGATTCAAATGCGAGACGAATTCAAAGGCGCGATGAACTGTAACGGTAACGGGCTTTGCTTTAACTTTGATGAGCACAGCATTATGTGCCCTTCCATGAAAGTGAGTAAAAATCGCGTATTCTCGCCAAAAGGACGAGCCGCTATGGTGCGTGAGTGGTTGCGATTGATGGCGAATGAAAACGTATCACCTGAGCAATTAGATTTTCATAAAACACAAGTGAAACTGACCACACTTGTGGAACGTTTCCGCAATAGCGTACAGAAATGGCGCGGCGAATATGACTTCTCAAATGAAGTGAAGGCAGCAATGGATACTTGTCTGGCTTGTAAAGCCTGTGCAAGCCAATGCCCAATTAAAATTGATGTACCAAGTTTCCGTGCAAAATTTTTCCATTTTTATCACAGCCGTTATTTACGTCCAGCCAAAGATCATATTGTGGCGAATTTAGAAGTTGCCGCACCTTATATGGCGAAACAACCGGCATTATTCAATTATTTCACCAAGCTAAAAATCACACAAAGCTTAGTTGAAAAAACGCTCGGCATGACCGATTTGCCTCTCCTTTCAGAACCAAACCTTCAACAACAATTAGTCGAAATTGGCTACCAAGGCAAAAAATTAGAAGAATTGGAAGGTCTCAGTGCAACAGAAAAAGCCAATATGCTCTTTATCGTACAAGATCCCTATACCTCTTATTATGATGCTAAAGTGGTCCGTGATTTTGTCGCTCTCACACAAAAACTAGGTTTTGAGCCAATCATTCTGCCTTTTAAACCGAATGGAAAAGCCATGCATATTAAAGGTTTTTTAACTCGCTTTAGTAAAACAGCAAAAACACAAGCGGAGTTTTTAAATCGCGTTGCTAAATTAAATGTGCCTTTGGTCGGTGTAGATCCAGCGATTGTGCTTTCTTATCGAGATGAATATAAAGAGGCCTTAGGGAATTCTCGCGGTGACTTCCATGTGCTCACAGCGCACGAATGGCTGACCAATCAATTAGAAAGTAACGCATTACAAAGTGCGGTGAAAAATATTGCCAAATCTGACCGCACTTCTGAGTGGCATTTATTCCCTCATTGTACTGAATCCACCTTTATGCCAAACAGCCCAAAAGAATGGCAGAATATTTTCGCGCAATTTGGACAAACCTTGAAGGTAGAAAAAGTCGGCTGCTGTGGTATGGCGGGTGTATTTGGTCATGAAGTACAAAATCAAACCATGTCGAAAGATATTTACGACGTATCATGGGGCAAAAAATTACAAGGTAAAGATCCAAATCATTGTCTCGCAACTGGCTATTCCTGCCGTAGCCAAGTGAAGCGATATGAAAAAGCCATCTTGAAACACCCTGTTCAAGCATTGCTTGAAGTATTGAATAACTAGAATAGATTTTCTACTTACCACAATATCGCAGAAAATAAAAAGCGGTCAGACTTTAAATCTGACCGCTTTCTTTATTTAAAAACTACAACGCTTCAATCGCTTTATACTGCTCTTGGATTTTTTCTAATCCAGATTGGTATTCTGCTTGTTTTTCACGTTCTTTGGCGATAACCGCTTCTGGTGCTTTAGCCACAAAAGCTTCGTTGCTGAGTTTGTTTTCGATACGTTTAACTTCGTTTTGATATTTTTCAATCTCTTTGGTTAAACGGGCAAGCTCTGCTTCTTTATTGATAAAGCCAGCCATTGGTACGAGCAATTCAGCATTGCCCACGAGTTTCGCTACCGCAAGTGGTGCGGTTTCGTTTGCGGCTAATACTTGAACGTTGTCTAATTTCGCCATCGCTTTCAAAAGAGCGGTCTGTTTTTCGAGAATTTTTGCATTTTCTACGCTTAAATTACGGAATAACAGATCTAAGCCTTTGCTTGGTGCGATATTGCTTTCTGCACGAATATTACGCACCGCAACGATCACTTCTTTTAACCACTCAATTTCAGCTTCTGCTTCTGGATCAAAGCCGTTCTCTTCCACTTGTGGGAAAGGTTGTAACATAATGCTGTCAGCCGTAATGCCTAAGAATCCTTTCACTTTTTGCCAAATTTCTTCGGTAATAAATGGAATGAGCGGATGTGCTAAACGTAATAATTTTTCTAACACATGAACCAAGGTTTGGCTTGCCGCACGAATTTGTGCTGCATTGCCGTTGGCAAATACTGGTTTAGTCAATTCTAAATACCAGTCACAGAATTGGTTCCAAGTAAACTCATAAATCGCATTAGCACAAAGGTCGAAACGATATTGGCTTAATGAATTACGGAACGTTTCCACGGTACGATTGAATTCTGATTGAATCCAACGATCGGCTAATGAGAACTCGATCTCGCCTTCGCTTAAATCCAATTTTTCATTCGTTAAGACGAAACGGCTTGCATTCCATAATTTATTACAGAAGTTGCGGTAGCCTTCTAGGCGTTTCATATCCCAGTTGATGTCACGACCGTTTGAAGCCAACGCAGCTAATGTGAAACGCAATGCGTCTGTACCATGCGCCGCAATACCTTCTGCAAACTCTTTGCGAGTTGCTTTAGCAATTTTCTCTGCTAATTGCGGCTGCATCATATTGCCAGTACGTTTTTCAAGTAAATCTTCAAGGCTGATGCCGTCAATCATATCGATTGGATCAAGTACGTTACCTTTTGATTTAGACATTTTTTGACCTTGCTCATCACGGATCAATCCTGTTACGTACACCGTTTTGAATGGTACTTGCGGTTTGCCGTTTTCATCTTTCACGAAGTGCATCGTAAACATAATCATACGCGCAACCCAGAAGAAGATGATGTCAAAGCCAGTAATTAACACATCCGTTGGGTGGAACATTTTGAGTTCTTTAGTTTGCTCTGGCCAGCCTAAAGTTGAGAACGTCCATAAGCCTGATGAGAACCACGTGTCTAACACATCTTCATCTTGTTTGAGTTCAACCGCAGAATCTAAGTTGTATTTTGACCGCACTTC
>CAUGKJ010000079.1 GCA_959600045.1 uncultured Haemophilus sp. | reverse complement strand
ATATAACGATAACGACGCGCGGTTGCCGAAAAACGGGCGTGAAATTCATCATCCACCACTTTTGCCCAACTCACTGAAATATCATCAGGCAAATTCGCATTCGTACCAAATGCCCAAGCTTTTTCAGGACGAACCGCTGTAGTTTCAAAATGCACCACTTGTCCTGTGCCATGAACACCAGAATCTGTTCTGCCCGCACAAAACACTTCAATTTTTTCATTTGCCACGAAAGATAACGCTTTTTCTAATTCTTCTTGTACGCTACGCACTTTCTCTTGTCGCTGCCAGCCACAATATTGTTTTCCGTTATATTCAATACCTAAGGCTATCTTCATTGGAAAATACTCCTAAAACGATTTCAAATTTGACCGCACATTGCCCGAAAAGAAAAAACACCAATAACTCATCATTATTGGTGTTCTTATCACAAGCTAAAAATTAAGCACGTTTGAAGTCAAAACGTACAAATTTTACAACACCAATTTTTAATTAATAAAATCAGCTTATTATATATCTGTAATATTGTTTATTTCCGAAACTTTACATATTTTTCCGAAACTACGAAAGTTACAGGGCTGTAATAATGCCATAAAATAGGGCATAAAGACATTCGGATTCTTCAGAATGTTTACTATGCCCGAATGTGGAAGAAGTTGCTGAACCCTTAGATTAAGGGAGTGTATCTGGGAATGGCTCTGTCGTGTACCACATCAAATCAGGAAAACGTAAATCTGTATAATTTTCGTTTCTGATTTCTTCCAAAAACCGCATTTCAACGTAGTTGTAGTCGCCTTTAGATCCAACGTAAACTTTTCCTAGATCAATACCGTTATCATTATAAAATGGCTTTAATAACGAACTGTCTGTACGGAAACCAACTGGAATACCACCTACTCCGAGAATATCCATATTTTTTGTTCCACGTTTTCGTTGGAAAAATCCTGCACTACCTTTACCTAACGCTTGAAACCAACCCCACGGACCACCACCAAACGTTACAATAACAAGGTTGTTATATCGTCTGATTTTAACCCAATTTCCTTTTACTGTATTTATTGATCTAAGAGTAATATCACCAGTATCTCCGTATGTAACTTGCCATATTCCTTTAGCTTTAAGCCACTGCCAAGCACCAACTCCTGCCCCATTACTAGATATATAAACAGTACCGTTCGGCTCATTACCTTTAATTTTGCCGTCTGTTGTATCAGGTTTATCTGGTCGTCCATTTCCGGTGATTATCATTGAATCGCTAGATTGACCACCACCGCCACCCTCTGGAATTTTCTTCTCAATTCGCTTAATTTCAGTTCCCATGAATTCAGCGAATTCTGATATATTCGCTTGAAATGTCATTATTTGTTGTAACCTCTGTTATAAGCTTCTTTTAAATTCACACCATCTAGAGTAGTGAACTTTTGATTAAGCGTGGTTAATGCCTCGTTAACTTGTGAGATTTTTTGAATGAGCTTATTCAATCCATCTTCGCCTGTTTTCATTCCATTTAATGCATCAGCAAGCTCTTTAATAGTGTCTAATTCAGCCGCTACGTTACCGCCTAAGATTTCGCTTTTAGCCTCTGTTTTCGCTTGACTTACAAGCTCAAGGATTTTCTTAGCGGATAGCGTTGAAGTTTCATTGGTTGCGCTGTCATTAATACCTGCCGCACTACCAGATAGGCTTCTTATGGATTGAAATAATTCATTGATTGCACCAACAAGATTTGTTTTTTCTGTCGTGCTTAAAGTTGTTAGGTTGCCGATAAGTTTAGTAATTTCCTTATCTTTCTCACCTACGAATTCGGCAAATGCTGTGAGTGTTTGGTGAAATTCTTGTGCCGCCATGTTATAAAGCTCCTATGTTGTAAAAAGTTTTTAATTCTTCGAGAGTTGGGATTTTTTCCTTTCTCTCGCCAATTTCTTTTATTAGTCTAACTTTGACTTTAATGTTAGGTTTCGAGCGTTTAACTAATCTAATAATCATCTCGCCTCCGTCACATCGTGGATAAGTGTAAATCCACCACCAGCAAGCGTTTTAACCAAGCCTTGCTGACTAGTGCATTGTAAATCCCAAGTAGCAAATTCCCATTTTGCTCCTTGCGTCTTATCATGTGAGATAGTCACGGTCACAATATTTTGATTAACAGTTATCTCACCTGTTTCAGTTGATAATTTAATCAATTCACCTTTCTTTGGTTTGATCCACATATCAAAACGAGAGCCAGTTAAATCTGATTGAGATTCATCATCTTCTAGCAGTTCGAAAGACCATCCATCATCATCGCCACGCACTGTTTCTAGTTCGATATTTTCCATATACTCTCCAATAAAAAAACCGCACTTTAAAAGTGCGGTTGTTTTGTTGTTTACTGTTCTACTTTCCCACCAGCAAACATATATGGGTTTACATAGCCTATATATGTTTCAGGGCTGAAATCTTCAGGTTGCGCCTTAACTAACTCACCTAAAGCCCATTCATAAGGGATTTTTTCCCACCCTGGCACAGCTTGGATAGTGAAAGTATTTACAGATAAGGATTCTTTCCCTTCATCCTTTTTGGCTTTTGATACATACGATGCAATAGTGACAAATGTACTATTGTTGACATAGTCAACTTGCAAGCCTGTGACTGCATGATGTTCTGACATGGCGCCAGTACGAATATCTTCGATTTTTTTTGTGATGTATTTCATTTTTTTACTCCTTATTGAGACATTGTTGTTGTGTTTGATACTGCATATGCTGTAACGCAGATTTTTGGGTCGCCACCGCCAACATCAAAAAACTCTGGCGGTGTACCTTCGCCGTGATGCTCATATAAATACCTGTGTGATCTATTGGCCTCAACCGTGAATGTTTTATGCGAATTAACGATAAAGAAAACACGCTTAACAGGTGAGGCGGATATATTTATCCACGCTTGATAAAAATTAATAGTTTTATAAACCCTAGCAATAAACACCTCACATAGATTTCCACCAACAAGATTATTAACTTCTAACGTACCACTAAATTTACCAGTTACAGCTTCCAGTCTTGCGCCTTTGATTACGCCACCTTCAACAATAGCACCTTTTACCGTGCCACCACTTACCACTGCACCATTAACCGTGCCACCATTAACTGTTGCACCATTAACCGTGTTACCAGTAATGACACCACCAGTTATTCTTGGTGCTCTAATTTCTTGGTTAGCCTGTATATGGTCGCCACGGATTGTATTGGCAATAATACTGCCACCGTGTACTTCCGTTAAACCAGCATTAGCCCATGGACTAGGTTGCGTTGTGTATTCTGTACATTCTTCAAGCATTGGTCGTCCAACAAACATCCAACAGCCGTTTGAATTTGAGCCGTCTGCGTCGTAGAAAAAGAAAAATACATCAACGCTTACGCCATTAGGCGGTACTTGAAACTTAATAAACGCTCGTTCTGCATTATTAATACCTACGAAGTTTTTATTTTTTGGTACACCTACTGTTTTATGTAGCAACCATTCATCGTTTCGTCCACGCACATCAATATAAATTTCAACTTTAGTGCAATTTTGATTGCCCATATAAGCCGAAACGATATACCAGTTGTTTGCTGTTACAGCAACATTTTGCATAATACCTGTTCGAGTTGAGCTATTATTGGTTTGTCTATTATGGAAACGTACAACATTTTCATTGGGCAGATATCCACCTTTCCTGAACCCATAATCTGGATCTTGAAAGCATCTTCTTTCACCTTTCTGTTCGTTCGATAGTCCTCCATCAAATAAAGTCCACCCATCAGGAACGCCATTTGTTGGATTTGCAAAAATAGGATTATAAAATAGGTTCGCACCTGAACCAGATGATAGCTTATCTCTTGTCACAGACCCAGCTACAACCAAATCACCACGAATACCTACTTGACCATCAGCTACACTAAATACAGGTTTGACATTGCCATCATTAGCATTAGCAACAATTCCGAACTTATCAGCCATAACAATGACCGAGCTTTCTTCTTGATTTGCACCAAGTGCGATACCGGCAACAGCAGTCCGTCCACCAGCAATAGCTTGCGTTTTGATTGTGTGCATCGAGCTAACTTTGCCATTAAGTCCTGCTACAGCACTACTAACCTGTGATACTGTTGATTCTGCCTTGCCAACTTTAGCGGTTAATGCGTTAATTTGTTGTGCATTCGCTTTGTCACTTTGCGCTTGAGCTTGTCTTACTTCAGTAATGCCTGATAAAGCCGATTCAGCCTTTGCTGTCACAGTTTTAATTGTTTCAGCTTGTGCTTGGTCTGCTTTTTCAAGATTTTTAATTGCGGTTCCTGATGATTGAGCTTGTGCAGCTATTTGAGCTAGCGCACCTGCGACAGCAGTTTGTCTTGTTTTAGCTTCTTCGCCAACAGCATTATTAATATCAGCTTTAATAGAGTTGATGAGCTCTTGGCCAAGTTGGGATTTCGTAATTTTCCCTTCTAACGCATTTAACAAGTTATCTGGATTGTGATCTGCTTCACCAAATACCGCCTCGGTAAATTCACCTTTGTTACCTTGTTTATCTACTCCTCGTAAATAAAAGTAATAGCCTGTCGATAAAGGCACACCATTGATAACATAGTTACTTTGAGGATATGGCAGTGTTGCCACTTTCACTGCAGAGCTTATGTCATTTGTATTGCTACGCCAAATCTCAGTACTAAACCCAGGTGTAAATGTCTTAGGTAAATCCCAATCAAGCTCAATAGCAAACAACAAGGATTTAGTAACAAATCTAGGAATATTGAGATTAATCTCAAATGAGCGTGTTACAGGATCTGACAATTGGCCACTTTGGTTTTTAGCTCTGATTTCTGCGGTATAACTTCCGTCAGGCAATCCTTCAAATGATATTTCTGGATTTTTTAAGTTTAGATATGTTTTAAAAACCTTTCCGTTGCGATATAACCGCACTTCATAGGTTAATAACGTATCTGTTGTGGGTACTGACCAAGTTAGTTTTATACCATCAGCACTATAAACTACATCAGCATTAGTTACTTTTGTTAGTCCATTGTGCATTGTTGATACAACAGGCACAAAACTTGCACTACCATCAACAATCGCTTCTTTTTGCGGTTCATGCTGCAGTGCGGTTATGGTATAACTCCCGTCATCGTTTTCAGTAATGCCGAGAGCACGGTAAAGCTGAGTAGATACTTGCGGTGTTTTTAATACCCAATCATCCATTACATA
>CAUGKJ010000078.1 GCA_959600045.1 uncultured Haemophilus sp. | reverse complement strand
TCAATGCTATGCAACTGATAAGCAATTTGATCAGCATTCATCAACGGCTCACCTGTTTTATATTGGTAACCAAACGCAATCAATGCGGCTAAGCCCATCGCAATGAGCACATTACCTAGCACAGCAATACTTTGAGAACGAAATACATCCACTAATAATTGTGCTAATTTCATATTGACGCTTTTACCTTGAGGCGTTTTTTCAACGGCTTCAGCAAAGCGAGCGGCTGTCATGGCTGGCTGTTTGGTTGCAACTGTGAAATGCAACATAAAGATCACCATAAAACCTAAGCCGTAATTTAAGCCTTCTGCAATCCCTTTCCAGACTTTGTCATCAATGATGCTACCTAGATAGGTTTTAAATAACGCCATCAGTGCAATTAATACACCACCACCCGCGGCAGAATAAAACATTGCCCAATACTCTTTTTTATCTCGAGTAATGTAATGCTCACCATGATCGCCGGCATTCTGCGTAACACTACGAGCCATCAATCCTGAGCTTTGTTTCCATAGTCGAGAAATACTATGTCGCTCTGCTGCTGCACGGGCAAAACAACCGGTTAATAATAAGATTCGACGCGGTAAATAGCGATTTGAAACAAAAATCGCCATCAAGGTTTCTAATCGTTCTAAAGTCTGGGAAAGACGTTCCAATAAATACGCCGTATTTAAGGACGATCCCACTACTGCCCCACGTTTCTGTAAGCCAATAATCAATGCCTTACATTGATCAAACATTACCTGTAAATGGCTATCATCAAAAGCCGTTGATTGGCGACGCGCCTCTACCCAATCAACCACTTCATGATGCAATGCCACAAAAGGTGAATCCGCATTCAACAGAGAGGGCTCCATTCGCATCAACTCAGGATCCATATCTTCAGCGGCAATCCAAATTGAAAGCATTTCAATGGCAAATAGCCCTTCACTTTCAATATGATTTTTTAACCGTTCACGATCTTTTTGTTCTGTATAACGGGTTAAAACACCAAATACGCCTCGCCATGTTTTTAATGGGACGGCATCAATCCAGCGGGCATCATTTTTATCGCTAAACAATAAATAAAAAATATCACGTAAATCATTAATATCTTTAAAAGACGGGTTAAAACGCTCATAAATACGCGTTTTCATTTCTTGCCCAAAACCGCCACGCGTAAGAATGCCGCTACTAATAAACAACGGATAAAGGCGTAAACCACATAACCAACCGCATAATAATTTCGAAACAGAATAGCCTAATTCTTTATCGTTCTTTAAGATAAACTTAAATAAATGCAAGGTCGGAGAAATTTTTTCTGTGGGGCTGCTACGTAATAATTGGCACAAGCCCTCTACGAGACCAAAGGCATCGTTTTCCGCCACTTTGTTACGCAAAAATTGCGGTAAGGTATCGGTTTTAATCATGAGCTTTCCCCCTTCTATCGTTTATATTCAAAAGCGAGACATTATACAGCTCTGTAGGATAAAGTAAAAATGAGTGGAAAAGTGTGGTCAATTTTGAAAAGATTTTAAAAGAAAAGGCGTATGCTTCCATACGCCTTTAAATTGATATTATTTCTCTTTCTTCAGCAAGAAAATACCTTGTTCAGAGAAGTTCACATAAGCTTGTTTGAGATCAGCATTGAAGTCTTCTGGTTTGGTGTTAATAAGCAATTCTTTGCCTGCCCAAATTGCCACCACTTCCCAGTGGTTACCCATATAGACTGCACTCTTGATTTCACATTGTTGTGCTGCCTCGCCTTCTGCTTTTAAGTAAATCGCTTCAGGACGAACGCCCACTAAGCATTCGCCATCTGGTAAATTAAATTGTGCCGCATTACTTAATGGCAATTTGTAGCCATTCACATCAACGGTGTTATTTTCCAACCTACCTTCAAAGATGCTCGATTCGCCCATGAAGTTTGCAAGGAATAAAGAATTTGGACGCAAATAAAGCTCTTTTGCTGGGGCTTTTTGCATGATTTTACCTTTATTCATGACGATAACTTCATCAGACACCGCAAATGCTTCGGTTTGGTCGTGAGTCACATAAAGCGAGGTAATGCCTAAACTTTGTTGTAATTCACGGATTTTTTCACGCATAGAACGACGTAAGTTGGCATCCAAGTTACTTAATGGTTCATCAAAGAGTAATACTTTTGGTTTTAACACTAACGCACGTGCTAATGCCACACGTTGTTGTTGACCACCTGAAATTTGATCCACGAAACGATCTTCAAACCCTGCTAAGTCAACCAACTCTAACGCTTCTTTTACACGTTTAGCGCGCTCTTCTTTACCCACGCCTTGCATACGTAAACCATAACCTACGTTATCACCGATACTCATATGTGGGAACAATGCGTAAGACTGGAATACGATACAAATATCACGATTTTGAATGGATGATTTGGTTACATCTTCACCATCAATAAAAATTTGACCTGAAGTTGGGTTTTCTAAGCCTGCCACTAAACGTAACACAGTGGTTTTACCACAACCAGATGGCCCTAGTAAGGTCACCATAGTGCCACGCTTAATAGTTAAATCTAAATTATCAATGACTGTGGATTTACCAAAAGATTTAGTGATATTTTTTAATACTAAGAAATCATTATTACTCATAATATTTACCTACAACTTAACGAGTTAATTCATTTTTTTCGCTTTAGAACGGGAAATTCGGGTATCACCCACAATCCAGTCAAAGAATAAAATAATGGCCATCATCACGATGATTAAAATCGAACCGTATGCGATAGCAACACCATATTCACCATCTTCTACACGATTTAAAATATAGGCTGTTGCCACACGTGTATCAGCGGTGACTAAGAAGATAATTGCACTCACGGTAGTCATCGCACGAACGAAGCTGGTGACCAATGCAGAAAGTAAAGCTGGTTTTAACAATGGTAAAACGATAAACCATAATGTTTTCCATGAGCTACCTTTTAAAGAAAGAGATGCTTCATCGAGTGATTTATCTAATTGACCAAGACCTGCAATAGCTGCACGCATACCGATTGGTAAATCACGCATCACCATTGAGATGATCACGATAATGCTAGTACCTGTAATGTAAAGTGGCGCATTGTTAAAGGCTAAAATATAAGATACCCCTGCAACGGTTCCTGGTACGGCGAAGCAAAGCATGGTTAAGAACTCAAGAGATTTTTTACCTTGGAAATCTTTACGCACCACAATATACGCAATTAATAAACCGAAAAGTGCGGTCAATGGTGCGGCAATTCCTGCGTAAATTAAGGTATTAATCAATGATGGCCATGCCCCATCGCTTAAACCTTGGCCGAATAACATCGCATAGTTTCTCAAGGTTAATGTGTAATCCACACCCCAGTTTACAGTGAAACTACCGTAGAAAATACTGCCGTATAACGCTAAGTTAAAGAGCACCCAGAAACCAAGCATGCCGATGATGGTATATTTCAAGCCGGTTGGTAAATCTTGCACGTCACCACGATAGGATTTGCCTGAAACAGTTACATAAGAGCGGTTACCAATCCAAATATATTGGATGATAAATACAGCTAATGAGAAGATTAAAAGCATCGAACCTAAGGTACTTGCTGAAGCATAATCTAATTGTGAGCCTGCGATATAGAAGTAGATTTGTGTCGCAATGACGTCAAAGCTACCGCCCAATACTAACGGGTTACTAAAGTCCGCTAAGGATTGGATAAACACGATTAAGAATGAGTTTGCCAATGCCGGACGTAGTAATGGGAAAATAATATTGAAGAATGTTTGGTAACGATTTGCACGCAAGGTGTAAGAGGCTTCTTCAATTGATGGGTGAACCGATTTTAATGCCCCATCTAAAATCATGAATGAAATCGGTGCAAAAGCCAGAATCTGTGCAATGGCAATCCCGTTAAAGCCGTATAACCAGTTGTGGTTCTCAAATCCAAATGTTGAAGCTAAGAACTCAGTCACATAACCAGAACGACCAAGCATTAATGTTACCCCTAAACCCACAACAAATGGTGGAGTTACGATAGGTAAAATAGAGAAAATTTTACCAATGAATGCCGTTCTACGAGCAATACGGGTAGTATAAAGCGCAAATGCCAAACCGAAAATCGTTGATACGATACCTACAAAGCCAGATAAGAATAACGAGTTACTAATAACACGTACAATATAGCTTTGAGTTAAGATTCTCATCACTTGTTGTGGTGCAAAAGTATCACCATCATAGAACATGGAGACAAAGATTGCCAATGTTGGATAAACGATGAAGAAGAAAATTAATAAGATAATGCAAAGTAAAGAGGCGATAATAAATTTATCCCCTTGCATCACTTTCAATTTAGCGAAAGAAAACGTCGCCAATGCGGTTAAACTCGCGATTAATACAATCACCGAATAACCCATGCTGACTTTATAAATTGTTGCACTGACAAAGATAAATAATGTCGCTGCTGCAATAAGATACAGCTCTGCTTTCGCTTGTGTATCCTTCGGTAATTTAAGAAGCGGCATCAATCCGTATAAAATAACCGGTAAAAACCATAATGCCGTAATATTTAATGAAGACCACCCCATTGCACCTAGGTATATCGCTTGTGCTTTCAAACAAGCCATAATCTAAAGCATGGGAAGGCAGAAGAAGAAATGCAATCACTGCAAGAATTATCCAAAAGTTAGCGGATTGGATAATAGGAAGTTTATTTGCGTTCATACAACCTCGCATAAAAGAAAAAAAGCGAAATAATATAATAGCTATTATTTCGCTATGTATACATCATTATTTTGCTAATTTAACATCATCAACCCATTTTGTGATCAAACGTTTACGTAAATCACTTGAGCCGTATTTGTCAAAATCATAATTAATTAAATTGATGGATTTAAAATCGAGCGCATAAGGCGATTGCTCAGCGGTGCTATTGGTTAAAATAGAATACGCTTCCCCTTTTTTCCAGGTTAACTCTTGCGCTTCTTTTGATAACGCCCAATCCACAAATAATTTCGCATTTTCAAGGTTTCTTGCACCTTTAATAATGCTCACGCCACCAATTTCATAGCCTGTACCTTCGCAAGGTACAACTAATTCTACTGGTGCGCCTTTTGCTTTCTCTAAAGAGTATTCATGTAAAAAACCAATTCCGATTGCGGTTTCACCACGTGCCGTATTACGGGTCGCTGTATTACCTGATTTGGTATATTGGGAAACATTTTTATTGAGTTCTTTGAGATATTTGAACGCTTCATCCTCA
>CAUGKJ010000077.1 GCA_959600045.1 uncultured Haemophilus sp. | reverse complement strand
CTGCGCAAGAACCGCACAAGTCTACCGCAAAGCCATTGATGATGCGGCAGCAGGCAAACCATTTGATGAAAGCTTAATGGATACGTTGGAATCCCTTGCTCATCGTGGTTATACCGAAGGTTTCTTACGTCGCCATACGCACGATGAATACCAAAATTACGAATATGGCTACTCTATTTCTGAACGCCAACAATTTGTCGGTGAATTTACCGGCAAACGTAACGAACAAGGCATGGCTGAAGTGGCTGTGAAAAATAAATTCTTGCTTGGTGATGAAGTGGAAATGATGACCCCACAAGGCAACATCGTCTTTAAGATTGAAAAAATGCTCAATCGAAAAAACGAAAATGTGGAAGCCGCACTTGGCGATGGCCACTTTGTCTTTTTAGATGTGCCACAAGACATCCAACTTGATTATGCGTTATTGATGCGTAACTTGGTCAACACCAACACTCGCAATCCACACAATTAACTTGTTAAAAAATTGTTGCATTTGTTAATAAATGTACTATAATACATCCCATACCTGATTTGTTAATTCAACAACTCATAGTATGACTCCAAATATTTTGCCCTTTCACCTTTTGAAAGGGCTTTTTTTATTCCAAAAATAAATTTTGAGATATAGATCACAAATTTGATATATATTTCATGAACATATTGAAGCTACAATAAAAAAGCATACACTATTCCCATTATTTATATTTAACAATGGGATAATAGTCTTGAAAGATCCTTATATTGCCCATCTTCGAAAATCAGATGGACAAATCCAGCTTTTCGCCCAAGTCTTATGCTTGGAAGAAATGATGATACAAACCGTCTTCGAGGGTGCGCTATGGTATATGCAAACCCGCCACCGCGTCCCCACCACGTTTTCAGACGACCTACGCGCCCAAACACTTGCACCATCGCCGCCGTGCGCAAACTTCTAAACAGCACTCAAACCCCGCCGCCCGAATACGGCAAACGTTACAAAGCCTGCTCGCTTGTGGAGATTTGCCAGCCGGAGTTTCTGGAGAAACGGGATAGGAGTTTGGGGTATGTAGAGGGGTTGTTTGGGGAGTAAAACTTTTACTAACTTAATGATGAAATTACATACTATTTAATATTTTTAGAAAATGAGGAACTTATGTCTCTTAAAATAGATAAATTTAATAATGAAATTATACCTTTATGGAATGAGGTTCAGAACATTATTAATGAAATTGATGAAAAACTTGTATCTGATTCAGATATAGAGAAATTTGCATACCTAAGAAAGATAACAGCCTTCTTGTCAGAGGCAATGTCTTGTATTGATGCTGATTTTCTACCTAATGCTTTTCTAGATAGTATTAAATCACATTTATCAAATATGAAAAACTATCTAGTTAATACTAGGGATTATACAAATTCATCTTATATTTCATATACTGAAGATAGTTTAGATGGTTTGTTGCAAATAGTATTTCCCTTCATCTTGCATAAAGGCAAGGCAACCAAAGGATTGAGAATAGGTTTGAATGAATATTCAAAAACTATAAACGCTCATGTGGAAAATGAATTCTCTGAAATAAAATCAATTCAGGAGAGTGCAAATAAAATTAAAACTGAATTGAAAAATGAGTTAGATGAGTTTAAAACACTTAGAACTGAAATAGAAGAGTATAGAGATTTAATATTCTCCGCAAATGGTGTAAAGAAGAATATTGAGAATTTATTGAAAAGCTCAGAATCAAAATTATCTGAGATAGAGGAACTTCATAATTCAATTTATGAAGAAGACGGATTAAAACAAGAAATTGATGAGTTTTATTCAAATATTTCTGATAAAAACAGAGAAATTAATGAATTGAAAGAGGATAGTTCAACTACTTTGCAAGGGCTATCAAATTTTTACGATAAGATTTTTGGCAAAGATGATGAGAATGGAAAGAAAGTAGGTGGTTTAAAGCAGGAAATTGATCAAAGAAGAAGTGATTTAGATGATTTTGAACAGAAGCAAAAGAATAAATATGACGAACTTAATAAGCAAATACAAAGTTTATTACCGGGGGCGACATCTGCAGGTTTATCTAGTGCATATCATGAAATGAGAGATAAGTTCAGCAAAAATGCAGTACGGTATGGGAGAGGATTCTATTTATCATTGTTTATTTTGCTTGTTACTGTTTTATTTATAAGAGATGTAGTGTTAGTAAGAGATATTCCTCTAGATAAAGGAATTTGGATTAGTCTTCTTGTATTATTGGGAAATTTTGCTGTAAAAATGCCATTTATAATTCCGGCGTTATGGCTAGTAATATTTGTATCAAGAAGACGGAGTGAAGCAGAAAGATTGTCACAAGAGTATGCACATAAAGAAGTTTTAGCTAAATCATATGATAGTTATAAGCAGCAAATTGAGAAACTATCTAAAGAAGATCAAGAAGAATTATTACCTGTACTAATGGAAGGTATGATTAAGGCCATTTCCTTAAATCCAGCAGAAACATTAGATAAAAAACATCAAAGTGATAGTCCTATTTCAGAAGTTTTGAAAGATAAGAACTTTATAGATTCTATTGTCGATAAATTCAAAGGTTCTTCTTCCAAATCCTAATAAAGTGCGGTCAAAATCCAAGGAGTTTCCTCATATGCAAACTGCAAAACTCGCTTTATATCACCACTCAAGTCAGCTATCTGCATAAGGAGCGGGAGACGCTGGTGGTGAAGCAGGAGCGTAAGAAGGTAGCGCAGTTGTCGGTGCATTCCATCGGGCATATTTTCTGTTTTGGCAATGTGCTGGTTTCGCCGGTTTTGCTGGGGTTTTGTGGTGAAAATAATGTGAATTTGGCGTTTTTTACTGAGCCACCTTCGGGTGGCTGTGTGTTGAAACAAAACTTAATAAATTTGAATAGCATAATATTTAGCGCGCAACTACTCTATCTCTCAACCCAATTCATACCTAATAACATTCTCTCTTGTATTTCCCCCTCATTCGCTCTAGACTATGCCCCATTTTTAGTTTTCATTATTTATAATTATGCGTGTTTCTGACTTTCATTTTGACTTACCAGATGAGCTGATTGCTCGTTACCCTAAAGAAGATCGCTCTTCTTGCCGTTTGCTACAACTCAATGGCGAAAACGGGGAAATTTCTCACCGCACTTTTACTGATGTATTAGATTTAATCGACGAAGGTGATTTGTTGATTTTTAACAATACGCGCGTAATCCCTGCTCGTATGTTTGGTCGTAAAGCCAGCGGTGGGAAAATTGAAGTGTTGGTCGAACGTGTTTTAAGTGAACATCATTTCTTGGCACATATTCGTTCGTCAAAAGCGCCGAAAGAAGGTACAGAATTATTTTTAGGCGAAGATAAACTGGGTGAAAATAATGGCGTAAAAGCCATTATGGTTGGTCGTCAAGATGCCCTTTTTGAAGTGGAATTAGCGGATAAAACTCGCAATGTACTTGATGTGTTGCAAGAAATCGGTCATATGCCTTTGCCGCCTTATATTGATCGCCCTGATGAAGAAGCGGATCAAGAATGCTATCAAACCGTGTATAACAAAGTGCCTGGTGCAGTGGCTGCGCCAACGGCTGGCTTGCATTTTGATGATGAACTTTTACAAAAACTACACGAAAAAGGCGTTAATTTTGAATTTGTGACCTTGCACGTGGGCGCAGGCACATTCCAACCCGTACGTGTTGAAAATATTGAAGATCACATTATGCACGCGGAATATGTGGAGCTTTCTCAAGAGGTCTGCAATGCCATTATTGAAAAGAAAAAAGCGGGTAAACGTGTCATTGCGGTAGGCACAACATCAGTGCGTTCTGTTGAAACTGCTGCTCTATCTGCAGAAGAAAATGGCAACCTAGATTTAATTGAACCTTATTTTTCTGATACGTCCATTTTTATTTACCCAGGCAAATCATTCCGTGTGGTGGATGCGTTAATTACCAACTTCCACTTACCAGAAAGCACATTGATTATGTTGGTCTCTGCCTTCGCAGGCTTTAACCACACCATGAACGCCTATAAAAGTGCGGTCGAAAATCGCTACCGTTTTTTCAGTTATGGCGATGCGATGTTCATTACTAAAAATCCCAATGTAAAAGGGTTAGAATAAGTGGTTTGACTTATTTTCAACCAACTCATAAAATACCTATCAAGAAGCCTGTACTAACAGGCTTTTTTATTGAACAACAACCTACGAACTGTTTATTCGTTGAGGAAAGAAAATGAAATATGAATTAGATAAAACTAGTGGCAATGCACGTCGTGGTCGCTTGATATTTGAACGTCCCCAAGGCACGTTCAGCGTAGAAACCCCTGCGTTTATGCCAGTGGGCACTTATGGCACCGTAAAAGGCATGACACCGGAAGAAGTGCGTGCGACAGGTGCAGAAATTTTATTGGGTAACACGTTCCACCTATGGCTTCGTCCTGGACAGGAAGTGATGCGTAAACACGGTGATTTACATGACTTTATGCAATGGCATCGTCCGATTTTGACTGACAGTGGCGGCTTCCAAGTATTCAGTTTAGGTAAATTACGTAAAATCACCGAAGAAGGCGTGAAATTCCAAAACCCAATTAACGGTGAGCGTATTTTCCTTTCGCCTGAAAAATCCATGGAAATTCAATATGATTTAGGGTCTGACATCGTGATGATTTTCGATGAATGTACGCCTTATCCAGCGACTTTCGATTATGCGAAAAAATCCATGGAAATGTCTCTTCGTTGGGCAAAACGCAGCCGCGATCGCTTTGATGAATTAGGCAATAAAAACGCCCTATTCGGTATTATCCAAGGCGGCGTATTTGAAGAATTACGTAAAGTATCATTAGAAGGCTTAGTCAATATTGGCTTTGACGGTTATGCGGTGGGCGGTTTAGCGGTAGGCGAACCAAAAGAAGACATGCACCGTATTTTAGAATACATCTGCCCACAAATCCCGGCTGATAAACCCCGTTATTTAATGGGCGTGGGTAAACCAGAAGATTTAGTGGAAGGCGTGCGTCGTGGTATTGATATGTTTGACTGCGTAATGCCAACCCGTAACGCTCGCAACGGTCATTTATTCGTGACAGACGGCATTGTTAAAATCCGTAATGCAAAATACCGTGATGATACGAGCCCGTTAGATCCTGAATGTGATTGCTACACCTGTAAAAACTACACCAAAGCGTATTTATATCATTTAGATAAATGCGGTGAAATTTTAGGTGCACGCTTAAATACTATTCACAATTTACGCTATTATCAACGTTTAATGGCGGAAATTCGTCAAGCGATTGAAG
>CAUGKJ010000076.1 GCA_959600045.1 uncultured Haemophilus sp. | reverse complement strand
TTTTTTCGCTTCTTGTGCAGCTTTTTGCTCTTTTTCCATCTGGATAAGCACTTGACGTTGTTCTTCCGTCAAACGCATATTTTTTTCAACGGAAGAAGGATTATTATCCACCGGCACCGTACGGGTTTCTAATTCTTTAATATAGTGCCATACTTCTTCTGGACGATTTGGTAACACACTTTTCGGTTGCGGTTTTTCCGGCTGAACATTTGTCGTCACTACAGGTGCTGGTGTTTTACTTTTTAAGAAGTAAAGCCCTAAACCAAAACCTAATACCGCCACCAACGCAAGACTAATTAAGGTATTACGATTAAAACGTTTCTTTGCTTTCTTTTTATTATTTTTTGAGCCGCTTCGACCGGCAAAATCTCGATGAGCCACGATAAAATCCTAAAATATTCGATAAATTAAACTTAGAGTATAAAAAACGCTTAATTCTACTGAAAAACTATGCATTTTTCTAGGGAATTTTTGTTAACTCAAATCCAATGGATCTACATCTAAAATCAACCGCACTTGAGAAGATTTTATCAACTCTGGTGAATATCGACTTAATGCCGCCTGTAATTGTTTCCGAGAAGCGTGTTGTAATAGCAACTGCCAACGATACTGCCCCGCTTTTTTGCTGAACGGTGCGGGACTCGGTCCCAACACTTGCAAGCCTTCTATTTTTTGTTCATAGAAGAAAGAGGCTAATTGCGACAATGCATTTTCTGCCTCTTCAGAATGACGACTTTGTGCTTTAAACAATGCCTGGAAACTAAACGGAGGCAAGCCCATATTATGCCGCAACTTCAAGGTTTCTTCTGCAAAGGCTTGATAGCCCTTTTCAAGCAAGGTGGTTAATAACGGATGATCCGGATAGTGCGTCTGCAAAACCACTTCGCCCTGTTTCTCCGCTCTGCCTGAGCGACCAGCCACTTGTACATAAAGCTGCGCCAAACGTTCTTCGGCTCTGAAATCAAGGGAAAACAAGGCATTATCCACATTCACTAAAGCAACCAAAGTGACATTCGGGAAATGATGTCCTTTGGCTAACATTTGTGTGCCAATTAAAATCTGACTTTTACCTTGCTGAATATCCTCTAAATAACCTTCAAGCTTGCCTTTTCGCGCCGTACTATCGCGATCGATACGTGCAATATTGTATTGCGGGAAACGTGCTTTTAAGGTTTCCTCCAGTTGTTCAGTGCCTAACCCCGTTGTGACTAAATGCGTTGAACCACAATGACCACATTGCATCGGCACTGTTTTTTGTGCGCCACAATGATGGCAGCGTAAAACACGCTGATGTTGGTGATAAGTATAAGGTTTTTCGCAATGATGACATTCATCAATCCAGCCACATTCATGACATAACAACACAGGCGCAAATCCACGTCGATTAAGGAATAACAATACTTGGTTACCTTTTTCTAAGTGTTCTTGCATACGTTTCAATAGCGGCTCGGATAAGCCGTTTTGAATTCGTTGATGTTTTAAATCAATCACAAACTGGCGAAGTGCGGTCGCATTGCCAGCCCTTTTTGATAGCACCAAATGATGATATTTACCATTTTGTACGTTATTCACACTTTCCAAACTTGGTGTGGCAGAACCTAATAAGATAGGGATATTGAGCTTTTGCGCTAAAACAATGCCTAAATCTCTTGCATGATAACGCCAACCATCTTGCTGTTTAAACGAGCCGTCATGTTCTTCATCTAAAATAATTAAGCCTAGATCTGAAAATTGGGTAAAAAGCGCCGATCTCGTACCGATCACGATTGCACTTTGCCCCGTTCTTGCACGCTCCCAGACATTTAAGCGTTGCGTATCGTTCAAGTTGGAATGCAATACATCAATTTCCACATTAAAGCGAGCTTGGAACCGTCTCACTGTCTGAGGGGTAAGCCCAATTTCAGGAACCAGCACTAAAACCTGTTTGCCTTTCTTTAAGACTTCTTCAATATATTGCAGATAGATTTCAGTCTTACCTGAACCGGTCACGCCCTCTAACAACCACACATTAAAGCCTTCTTGGAAAAGCAATTGACTAAATGCAAGGGCTTGTTGTTTATTTAAAGTCAATCGGTTATCAAGATTAACTAAAGGATTATCCCCTAGAGCTTGTTGCCAACTTTTTTGTTCAGTAGGCACAATAATCTCTTCCACATAATCTTTGCCTTTAAGGGCTGACCAAATTGCGGAACTGATTTCATTGTTACCTTTTTCTAAATCTTGCATTAGCAATAAATTTAAGGCTTCAATTTGTTTTTTAGCGCGTTTTAGCTCGCCTGATTCTAATGCTTGTTTTCCAAGTTCCGTAATACGCCAAAAAGTGCGGTCATTTTTAACCGCACTTTCACCATTGCGGAGTTTGACTGGCAACGCTTGAAACAACACATCGCCTAAGGCAGCGCGATAATAATTAGCCGACCAAGCTAACCAATCCCACGTTGTGGAATTAAAAAGTGAGTCAGCATCAAGCACATCAATAATTGGTTTTAACTTCTCTTTTGCTACATCCGAAGAAGCCGGCAAATCCACCACGATCCCGACTCGTTTTTGCGAACCAAAAGGCACCAACACTCGTCCACCAACAATTGGCGTCAAGTCGGGCGAATAGAGATAATCAAAAAATCGGGGAAGCGGTACGGCTAATGCAACTCGGACAATATTCATAACAAAAAACAATTAAAAATTTTCGCTATTATACGGGAATTAGGTGGAAAAATCCCACAATCTTGCCTTTTAGTGTATAATCGCCGCCAATTTTAATTGAGCGAATAAATACCATGACAGAAGAGCAAAAAACCTTTGCTGATCAAAAACGTAAAACCGTTGAAACGGCTGAATTTACAGAAGATGGTCGTTATAAACGTAAAGTTCGTAGTTTTGTGTTGCGGACGGGTCGCTTAAGTGATTTTCAAAAAAATATGATGAACGATCACTGGGCTGATCTTGGATTAGATTATCAAAACGCCCCTTTTGATTTTGCTGCTATTTATGGCAATACGAATCCTGTTATATTAGAAATTGGTTTCGGGATGGGGAAATCTCTAGTGGATATGGCTGAAGCGAATCCTGATAAAAATTATCTCGGTATTGAAGTGCACACGCCTGGTGTGGGTGCCTGTATTGCTTATGCGGTAGAAAAAGGCGTGAAAAACCTTCGCGTGATTTGCCATGATGCCACTGAAATTTTACGTGATTGTGTGAAAGATGGTGAATTAGGTGGTTTACAGCTTTTCTTCCCAGACCCTTGGCATAAAGCAAAACATCATAAACGCCGCATTGTTCAACCGCACTTTGTAGAGCAAGTCGTTCAAAAATTACAACCAAATGGCTTTATTCATATGGCAACGGACTGGGAAAACTATGCGGAACAAATGCTCGAAGTCCTTTCAGCCAATGAAAACTTAATCAATACTGCCGAACAAGATTATATTCCACGTCCTGATTTCCGTCCTCTTACAAAATTTGAGGCGCGCGGCCATCGCTTAGGTCACGGTGTGTGGGATTTATACTTTAAGAAAAAATAATCATCGAGATGATGACTATACCCCATTACCTTAACATAGGAGAACATTGAAAATGAAAACTCGTAATCAACGTCAACGTAAAAAACTTCACTTAGCTGAATTCCAAGAATTAGGCTTTTTAGTGAATTGGCAATTTGCTGAAGGAACCAGCATCGAAACTATCGATGAAACCGTTGATCGTTTTATTGCTGAAGTGATTCAACCAAACGGCTTAGCTTATGAAGGTAGCGGCTATTTACATTGGGAAGGCTTAGTTTGCTTAGAGAAAATCGGCAAATGTGATGAAAGCCATCGCCAATTAGTACAAAAATGGTTAGAAGAGAATAAATTGCAACAAATCGAAATCAGTGAATTATTCGATATTTGGTGGGATTACCCAACAAAAAACGCGTAATATTTTAAGCACTCTTCAGGGCGGATTATCCGCCCTATTTAATAATCATTTTCACTTATATTTTAACAATTTATTTACACTTCTAAATTCCTTTCAAAATATCCTTGATCTACCTCAAGAAAAGTGTATATTTCTTAAAAATTACTCCTTTTAGGTAGTTACTATTTTGTTATTGGAGCTCGATAATGCTCCCCTTGAAAACACCGAACTTTAAAGAAAAATATGGCGATTGAAAATCCTTCTCGCAGACAATTATTGCGTGGGCAATTTTTACAATCGTTACATTCTGAAAACGCTAAAATTCAAGGTATAAATGCTATCCGTCCACCTTGGTCGGTAAACGAAGCAGACTTTACAGATAAATGTACTCGATGCGGTGATTGCATACTGGTATGCGAAACCCAAATTATCGTAAAAGGCGATGGTGGCTTTCCTGAAATACAATTTGACAAAGGCGAATGCACTTTCTGCCAAAAATGTGTTTTAGTCTGCGAACAACCGATTTTTCGTTCATTAGAAGAAGAGCCTTGGGCACATAAAGTTGAGATTACAACGCAGTGCCTAACCGAAAATCGAGTGGAATGTCGAAGTTGCCAAGATAGCTGTCCGATGAATGCCATCCGTTTTCGATTACAGCTTGGTGGTGTGGCAAAACCTATTTTAGATTTAGAAAGTTGTAATGGTTGTGGTGCTTGTTTAAGCGTTTGCCCGACAAAAGCAATAAAAATTCTTAATTTTGAAACAAATACAGATGAGTCAATTTAGCGAAAATGAAAACTGGTATGTATGCAGTATTGTTGTGCAAGCCAGACCTGAAAAACTCAGCCAAGTCAAAGAAGCTATTTTAGCTATTTCAGGTGCTGAAATTCATGGTGAAAAATCTGAAGAAGGCAAATTGGTGGTTACCCTTGAAAGTAACCGTCAATTAGCGTTAGCGGATCTTATGGATGAAATTAAAGATATCCCAGGAGTAATTGTCGTGTCTTTAATTTCTAATTACTTAGATGAAAAATAAATAATTTAGGTATACATGCCATTTTGTATATTCTAAAAAATTCAACAACGAGTGGGGAAAACTATGGAACTTAATCGTAGAGATTTTATGAAAGCCAATGCTGCGCTTGCAGCAGCAGCGGCTGCCGGTATGACCATCCCTGTTAAACAGGTCGATGCGGCAGAAGATATGGGCATCAAATGGGATAAAGCACCATGTCGTTTCTGTGGTACAGGATGTAGCGTATTGGTAGGAACCAAAGATGGTCGAGTTGTCGCAACTCAAGGTGACCCGGATGCAGAGGTAAACCGCGGTTTAAACTGTATCAAAGGTTACTTCCTTTCTAAAATCATGTACGGTGCAGACC
>CAUGKJ010000075.1 GCA_959600045.1 uncultured Haemophilus sp. | reverse complement strand
TCATTTGCTCCTAAGATTTGCCTTTTTCACTGACATTTAAACTTAATAATGCTGATTGAGCACGTGTTAAAAAGGCCTCTTTAGCCTCTCCGTTCTCAATCTTTAATGGTTCGCCAACATAAAGATCACATAATAATGGGATCGGTAAAATAAAGCCTTTTGGTAAAACATTATTCATATTACTAATCCAAACGGGCACAAACTCACAATCAGGGTTTTCTTTGGCTAAATAAAACAATCCACTTTTAAACGGCTGAAGTGGTAAATCATCATCCATCTTACGAGTTCCTTCAGGAAAAATAATCAGGGAGTCATTGACTAATGCTTCACTCATTTGTCGTATGGCTGCTTTTGGATCTTGGCTATTACGCTCAATGAGTAACATATTGAACACTTTATAGGCTAAAAAGCGACGAATTGCGCCTTTCGTCCAATAATCTTTGCCTGCAACAGGGCGAGTTTGTTTTCTTACTTCATAAGGCAATGAAATCCAAAGTAAGATAAAATCCCCATGACTATTATGATTGGCAAAATAGACACGATGCCCTTCTGAAGATTGTTCCGCAATTGCGGCTTGTGGTCGAACGCCTGTAATAAAAGAAGCAAAACGACACAATAAAAAATCGATTAATCTCGCAAACATATTTGCTCCTATTATTCCGTCACTTCGGCTAAACCATTTTTTACTCGCTTAATACAAGTCACAATGAGCAAGATAATCACGATATTGGCTACCCACCAGAAAAGTGAATGCAAGCTACCATTCACCGCATAGAGTAAACCGAGCACACCAAATACGAATGCACGATCGCTTTTACCCATTGGGCCATCATAACGACGCGTTTTGCCTTGAACTTGCCCTAAAATGCCACATAACTCACTCAACGCCGCAAGCCAAATAATACTTGAGATTTGAATACCATCAAAAGGTGCGACAAAAGCAAAAGGAAGATAAAGTGCCGCATCTGAAACGACATCAGTAATTTCATTAAGATACCCCCCTAATCGACTTTTTTGATTAAATTCACGTGCGAGCATGCCATCAATGGCATTCAACGCCATACGCAAAAACAACCAAATAGGGATAAGGAAGAAAAGAGAAGAAAATGTCGGAAATAGTGCGAGAACCACACCGAGTAAAATAGAAAGTAAGCAGGCAATTAGCGTAACTTGATTTGCCGTTACGCCTTTTGCCGCTAATTGCCTAACTAAAGGCCGAAGTAAATTTTGAAATTTGGGTTTTAAGGCATAGATACTCATCTACCATCTCCTTGTTTTTATTAGTAAACATAAAAATTTCGCTAATAATAGAATAGTATAGAGTATTACTCAAGTTTTTATTCATCCATATAACCTAAACTTCTTAAGGCACGTTCATCATCCGCCCAACCGGACTTCACTTTTACCCAAAGTTCAAGGTGTACTTTATTATCAAATAAGCGTTCCATGTCAGCGCGCGCTTCCATACCAATGGTTTTAATTTTTTGTCCTTGAGCACCGATCACCATTTTCTTTTGGCCTTCGCGTTCAACTAAAATCAAGCCATTGATTTCATAAGTACCACGCTCATTTACTTTAAATTGTTCAATTTCAACCGTTACCGAATAAGGTAGCTCTTCCCCAGTGAAACGCATTAACTTTTCACGGATAATTTCTGATGCCATAAAACGCTGTGAACGGTCCGTTACATAATCTTCAGGGAAGTGATGAACGCCTTTACGTAATGATTGACGAACAATTTTCTCTAATTGATGGACATTATTACCACGTTGTGCAGAAATCGGCACAATGTGAGCAAAGTTAAACTTGCTGCCTAAATCTGTAATAAATGGCAATAAATCATCTTTATTCTTGATGTTATCAACTTTGTTGATGGCGAGTACGACAGGTGCTTTGGCATTACGTAATTTATTTAACACCATTTCATCATCGGCATTCCAATGTGTACCATCCACGACGAAAATAATGAGATCCACATCCCCGATTGCCGAGCTTGCTGCACGGTTCATTAAACGGTTAATCGCTCGTTTTTCTTCGATATGAAGCCCCGGTGTATCTACATAAATTTCTTGGTAGATGCCTTCCGTTTTAATTCCCACAATACGGTGACGCGTAGTTTGCGCCTTGCGAGATGTAATCGAAATTTTTTGTCCCAAAATTTTATTTAACAGGGTAGATTTCCCTACATTTGGGCGACCTACGATAGCGATAAAGCCACAATAGGTCTCTTGTTCTTGATTTAATTCGGTCATTTAATTTCCAATGTTTTTAAGATTTGTTCTGCGGCCGCTTGTTCTGCTTTACGGCGGCTAGAACCTTTCGCAATAAAAGTGCGGTCAATATTGGGTACATTTTTTACTGTACATTCTACGGTGAAGGTTTGGCAATGGGCTTCGCCTTCAATTTTTATTACTTCATAGGTTGGTAAGGCAAAATGCTTACCTTGTAAATACTCTTGCAAGCGCGTTTTGGCATCTTTTTGGTTATCACCCGGTTTAATTTCGGCGAGTAACGTTTTATACCAGCTACGCACAATATCTGCCGCTTTATCAAAGCTTGAATCTAATGCCATTGCGCCAATTACTGCTTCAACACAATCCGCCAAAATCGATTCACGACGAAAGCCACCACTTTTCAATTCACCAGAACCTAAGGACATATAATCCCCTAGCTCAAAATTGCGGGCAATCATCGCCAGGGTTGGCTCACGAACTAATGTGGCACGCATTCTGCTAAGTTCACCTTCATTACAACGAGGGAATTGATGATAAAGCGCATCCGCGATGACATAATTGAGAATCGAATCACCTAGAAATTCTAGGCGTTCATTATGTTGAGTGGAGGCACTGCGGTGTGTCAGTGCCAATTTTAAGTTTTTTAGATCGGAAAATTGATAACCAATTTTTCGTTCTAGACGATCTAAATGATTCATATTAATTAATTTTTGTAAAGAAACGGTCAAAACGGAAGCCTGTAGGCCACTCATTTGGTTCTTTTTCTAAACTCATCCAAATATAAGTGGCTTTACCCACGATATTTTTTTCTGGTACAAATCCCCAAAAACGGCTGTCATCACTATGATCACGGTTATCCCCCATCACAAAATATTGCCCCTCAGGCACAATCCATTCTGCAGTAGGTAAGCCTTCTTGTGGATAGAACTCAATCCCCGAATAACGGCGCATTGGCTCCACTAAAATCTTATGTGTCACATCACCGATTTCCAAATATTCCACTTGCGTTGGGAATGCTGGATTTGTAGGTTCTTGTTTATATTCAAATACTTTAGCTTGGCAGTCTATTTCACAAGGTTTGCCATCTTTGCCATGAACAATTGTTAAAGCACTTTTTTCAACATCAAGGATAATGCGGTCACCGCCTTTCCCTACAATACGTTTAATGTAATCTACACCAGACATATTGTCTTTAGATGTTAACGCAAGATTTTCCGCATATGCTGCTCGCGTCGCACCTAAACTTGTACGAAGTAACGCTTGTTCCGGCGCTTTAAACACGATCACATCACCACGTTCGGGCTTATTACCTTCAATAATCGTATTTTGGAAAATGGGGTCTTTAATACCATAAGTATATTTATTAACAACGAGGAAATCCCCTACGCGCAACGTCGCTTCCATTGATCCTGATGGGATTTGGAATGGTTCAAAAATAAATGAACGCACAAGGAATACCACGGATAACACAGGGAAAAGCGAAGAAATAAATTCTGAACCTTCTGAAATAGGCTCAATTTTCGCTTTTTCTTCGTCTGTTAATGCTTTGCCTGAACGTTGTTCTGCACGTGCAATTTGACGACGACGTCTCGGCATCACGGCAAAGCGGTGATAACACCATAAAATGCCGGAAAGTGCGGTTAAAATCAGCAATAAAATACTGAACGTGTTAGGTAGCTGAAAGTAATCTAATGCTTTCCAACCAGCAAAGCCCACGGCTAACAACAGAATAAAAAATACATTCGACATTGCTCTACTTTCCTATTTATCTTTACCAACATGTAAGATCGCTAAAAACGCTTCTTGCGGCACTTCCACGTTACCTAAAGATTTCATTCGTTTTTTACCTTCTTTCTGTTTCTGTAAGAGTTTTTTCTTACGGCTCACGTCACCACCATAACATTTTGCTAACACGTTTTTACGCAATTGTTTTACCGTTGAACGCGCAATAATGTGGTTGCCAATCGCGGCTTGGATCGCGATATCAAATTGTTGACGTGGAATCAGTTCACGCATTTTTTCAACTAATTCTCGACCACGATAAGGTGCATTATCTTTATGAACAATTAATGCTAACGCATCAACACGATCACCGTTGATCATAATATCCACGCGCACCATATCCGCCGCTTGGAAACGTTTGAAACCATAATCCAAAGACGCATAACCACGCGATGTTGATTTCAAGCGGTCGAAGAAATCTAATACCACTTCGCCCATAGGGATTTCATAAGTTAACGCAATTTGGTTACCGTGATATACCATATTAGTTTGTACGCCACGTTTTTCCACACAAAGGGTAATGACATTTCCTAAGAATTCCTGTGGCACGAGCATATTACACTCTGCAATCGGCTCACGAATTTCCGCAATATTATTTAACGGTGGCAATTTTGATGGACTATCCACATAAACCACTTCACCATTGGTCATTTCAACTTCATAAATTACAGTTGGTGCTGTGGTAATCAAATCAAGATCGTATTCACGCTCTAAACGCTCTTGAATGATCTCCATGTGTAAAAGCCCCAAGAAGCCACAACGGAAACCAAAACCTAAAGCTGTTGAGTTTTCTGGCTCATAGAACAGCGATGCATCGTTTAGGCTTAATTTACCTAACGCATCACGGAAAGCCTCATAATCGTCAGAGCTAACTGGGAATAAACCAGCATAAACCTGCGGTTTTACTTTCTTAAAACCTGGCAATACATGGCTTGCTGGATTGTGTTGGTGCGTTAAAGTATCCCCTACTGGTGCGCCTAAAATATCTTTAATCGCACAAACAACCCAACCTACTTCGCCGGTATTTAATACGGTCGTATCCACTTGTTTTGGCGTAAAAATCCCTAAACGATCAACGTTGTAAGCCTGTCCTGTAGACATTACTTTGATTTTATCACCTTTACGCAATACGCCATTTTTAATACGAACTAATGACACCACGCCTAAATAGTTATCGAACCAAGAGTCAATAATCAATGCTTGTAACGGTGCATCAGGATCACCTTCTGGCGCGGGGATTTTCGCAACAATTTCTTCTAATACATCTTCAATACCC
>CAUGKJ010000074.1 GCA_959600045.1 uncultured Haemophilus sp. | reverse complement strand
ATTTATTCGTTTAAATGACCGCACTTTGGTGGATGTGGAGAACAGTGAGAATCTTCCCGTACATCAGCGTAAAATCGGCTATGTATTCCAAGATGCGCGTTTATTTCCTCATTATAATGTCAAAGGTAATTTGCGTTATGGCATGAAGCATGTCAGCCGTGAAGATTTTGACTATATCGTTCAGCTCCTTGGTATCGAACCGTTACTCAAACGCTATCCGCTTACTTTATCGGGAGGCGAAAAACAACGTGTGGCAATTGGGCGAGCTTTATTAACGGATCCTGATATTTTGCTGATGGATGAACCGCTTTCTGCTTTAGATGTGCCTCGCAAACGTGAGCTCATGCAATATTTGGAAAGTCTATCCAAAGAAATTAATGTGCCGATTTTATATGTGACGCACAGTTTAGATGAATTATTACGCTTGGCCGATCGCGTTGTTCTGATGGAAAATGGCAAAGTGAAAGCCTATGACACCTTAGAAAATGTCTGGAACAGTCCGTTATTTGCCCCTTGGAAAGGCGAATCGGAGCAGAGTAGTGTGTTGGCGTTGCCCGTCTATTTACATAATCCAACCTATAAAATGACCGCACTTTCTTTAGGCGAACAACAGCTTTGGATTAACGAAGTGCATCATCAAGCGAATGAAAAAATACTCGTCTGTATTTATAGCTCCGATGTGTCGCTTACTTTAAGCAAGCCAGAGCAAACGAGCATTCGTAATATCTTACGAGGACAAATTGTACAGATCGTTCCACAAGAGAATCGCATTGATATTGCGGTGTTAGTGGAAGGGCATAAAGTTTGGGCAAGTATCAGTAAATGGGCGTTTAATGAATTGCATTTCGCTCAAGGCATGGATGTTTATGTGCAAATAAAAGCCATTTCAGTCGTATAAAGTAAAAGTGCGGTCAATTTCAAAACAGTTTTAAAATTGACCGCACTTTCTGTTTAGGTTTACTTACCTAAGTTATCAAAGAATTTCTTCACACCATCTAAAAAGCTTGAAGATTTCGGACTATGCGATTTTTGTCCTTTCAAACTTTCTTCCAGTTTTTCTAATAATTCTTTTTGTTCTTTATTTAAGTTCACCGGTGTTTCAATCACTACGCGACAAATAAGATCGCCTGCGTAGCCGCTACGAGTAGAGCTCACCCCTTTACCACGCATACGGAAGAGTTTGCCTGTTTGGGTTTCAGGAGGGATTTTGAGTTTCACTTTACCGTCTAAGGTTGGGACCTCAATTTCACCACCTAACGCAGCCATTGAGAAACTGATTGGCACTTCGCAGTAGAGGTTGTTTCCATCACGTTCGAAGATATGATGTTCTTTAACGTGAATCACCACATATAAATCGCCTGCAGGTGCACCATTTTCGCCCGCTGCACCTTCGCCGCTTAAACGTAATTGGTTGCCGGTATCCACACCTGCTGGGATCTTAACGGAAAGATTTTTCTTCTTGTGAACACGACCTTCGCCATGGCAGCTTTTACATGGTTTTTCAATTTTCTTACCAGAACCATGACAAGTCGGACAAACCGCTTCAGTTACGAAGAAGCCTTGTTGACGACGAACACGACCAGAACCATGACAGCTTGGACATGTTTCAACTTTTGATCCTTTTTCTGCACCAGAGCCATCACAGCTATCACAGTGAGCAAGCGTATTGATTTGGATGTCTTTGGTTGTACCTTTTACGGCTTCTTCTAACGTAATTTGGATGTCATAACGTAAATCTTCACCACGCACTACGCGCTGACGACCACGTCCGCCACCGCCGAAGATATCGCCGAACATATCACCAAAAATATCACCAAAATCAGCGCCACTGAATCCGCCACCGAAGCCACCGCCTCCCATGCCACCTTGTTCAAAGGCTGCGTGACCGTATTGATCGTAAGCCGCACGTTTTTCTTTATCACCTAAAATTTCATAGGCTTCTTGGATTTCTTTAAATTTTTCTTCTTTGGCTTTATCACCTTTGGTTCTATCAGGGTGATATTGCATGGCGAGTTTTTTGTAAGCACGTTTAATTGCTTTTTCATCTGCGCCACGTTCAACACCAAGAACGTCGTAATAATCTTTCTTTGCCATAATGTTTTCGTTTTCCGTTTAAAAATATAAATTTTAAAAATTTTATTTTGTTATTGTGTAGTACTGCATAACAACATACCTAACAATAAAAATGATGCCGAAGGCAGAAATATCAAGGGTAAATACGTTAATTTATACTTGTTTTTGTTTGCTTACTATTAAGATAAGTAAACAAATAAAAATAAGCGATAAGCTGAACGCTTTTATCTCTCTATTTAAAGTGGCAGGCAATTTGCCTGCCTTATAATACTTATTTCGCTGCAGCGAATGCTTGTTCTAAGTCAGCTAAAATATCTTGAATATTTTCAATACCACAAGAAAGACGAATAAGTCCTGCAGAAATACCAACTTGTTCTAGTTCAGCTTCACTTAATTGGCGATGTGTTGAAGTCGCTGGATGTAACGCACAAGTACGAATATCGGCTACGTGTACTTCACGTGAGGTCATTTGCAATGCGTTTAACCATTTTGCCGCGGTTTCTTTGTCACCTTTAATCTCAAAGGAAATGACACCACACAAACCGTTAGGTAGATATTTTTGTTTGAGCGCGTAATCTGGTGAGCTCGATAAGCCAGGATAATTTACTTTAGCAACTTGCGGATGTTTTTCTAAAAACTCGGCTACGGCCTGTGCATTTTCATAATGACGTTGCATGCGAAGAGCAAGGGTTTCCATGCCTACATTCAACAAGAAACTATTTTGTGGGGCAGGAGTAGCACCTAAATCACGCATTAATTGCACACGTGCTTTGACAATATAAGCCGCAGGGCCAAAGGTTTCTGTATAAACTAAACCATGATAAGTTTGGTCTGGCGAGCTTAATTGCGGATATTTGCCGTTATTCCAATTAAAGTTACCACCATCAGTAATGGATCCACCTAAGGCAATAGCATGACCATCTAAATACTTAGATGTGCTGTGAATGACCACATTCGCGCCAAATTCGATTGGGCGACAAAAATACGGCGTTGCAAAGGTGTTATCAACTAATAATGGCGCCTCTGCAGCTTTCGCTAAGGCAGCAAATTTTTCAATATCTAATACTCTTAAAGCAGGGTTAGCAATAGTTTCAGCAAAAACAGCTTTTGTATTTGGACGAATCGCTTTTTTGAGTTCTTCAAGCGGTAAGTCTTGATCCACAAAACTCACTTCAATGCCCATTTTTTTGAATGTATGGGCAAATAAATTGTAAGTACCGCCATATACATAAGAAGAGGAAATAAAATGATCACCGGCTTCTAAAATATTCAACATCGCATAGAAAACCGCAGATTGGCCTGAGGCAGTACACATTGTTGCGACGCCACCTTCAAGTGCGGTAATTTTTTCTTCCGCAGCATTAGTCGTAGGGTTTGCTAGGCGAGTATAGAAATAACCTGCAGCTTGTAAATCAAATAACTTGCCAATTTCTTCTGCAGAATCGTAGGTATAAGTTGTGCTTTGCACGATAGGTTGAACACGTGGCTCACCGTTTTTAGGGCTATAGCCAGTATGGAGGCATTTCGTTTCGAATTTCATTGTTTTTTCCTTTAGTTGTGTTTGTTTTGGGGTAAAGTGCGGTCGTTTTCGATAACGTTTTTTTACACTTTGGATTTGTAATGTGGAAATGCTCAACATTAACGCTACCAAATGATCCGGTAGAGTATTCACGTGATTTATCCTACTAATGTATTTTTTCTGACTTCATTCTTTCAAATAAAGTCAGGAAAAATGGCATTTAATGAATATGCCAAAAGGGCGTATTGCTACGCCCTTCGATTTTGGTTCAAGTGAAATTATTTGTTATCTTTCACTTCTTCAAACTCTGCATCAACAACATCATCATTTGGTTTGCTGTTGCTTTGAGCTTGTTGTGCATCACCTTGTGGTTGAGCCGCTTGAGCGAGTTTTTGAGCAACTTCTGCAAGCGCTTGAAGTTTAGCTTCGATTGCTGCTTTATCTTCGCCTTTCGCTGCAGTTTCTAAATCGCTTAATGCGCTTTCAATTGCTGCACGATCTTCAGCTGGAACTTTATCACCGGCTTCTTCTAATTGTTTACGTGTAGCGTGTACAAGATGATCCGCTTGGTTGCGAGCTTGTACTAATTCTTCAAATTTACGGTCTGCTTCAGCGTTTGCTTCTGCATCACGAACCATTTGTTGAATTTCTTCATCACTTAAACCTGAAGAGGCTTTGATGGTGATTTGTTGTTCTTTACCTGTACCTTTATCTTTCGCAGAAACGTGGATAATACCGTCAGCGTCGATATCGAAGGTTACTTCAATTTGTGGCATACCGCGTGGAGCAGGGTTGATGCCTTCAAGGTTGAATTGACCTAAAGATTTATTCGCAGATGCTTGTTTACGTTCACCTTGTAACACGTGAATGGTTACTGCACTTTGGTTATCTTCTGCTGTTGAGAACACTTGTGATTTCTTAGTTGGAATCGTCGTGTTTTTCTCAATTAAGGTAGTCATCACACCACCCATGGTTTCGATACCTAAAGATAATGGCGTTACGTCTAATAATAATACGTCAGTTACATCACCGGCTAATACACCACCTTGAACTGCTGCACCAACTGCAACGGCTTCGTCTGGGTTCACGTCTTTACGAGGCGCTTTACCGAAGAATTCTTCTACTTTTTGTTGTACTAATGGCATACGGGTTTGACCGCCCACTAGGATAACATCATCAATTTGTGATGGACTTAAGCCAGCATCGCTTAATGCAACTTTTACAGGTTCAAGTGATTTCGCCACTAAATCTTCTACTAAAGATTCTAATTTAGCGCGAGTTAATTTGATGTTTAAGTGTTTAGGACCTGTAGCATCAGCTGTGATGTAAGGCAAGTTCACATCAGTTTGTTGTGCAGAAGAAAGCTCAATTTTCGCTTTTTCGCCAGCTTCTTTTAAACGTTGCATTGCAAGTGGGTCATTACGTAAATCAACGCCTTGTTCCTTTTTGAATTCATCTACTAAGTAGTTGATTACACGGTTATCGAAGTCTTCACCACCTAAGTGAGTATCACCGTTGGTTGCTAATACTTCGAAGGTTTTTTCGCCACCTACTTCATCAATTTCAATGATAGATAAGTCGAATGTACCACCACCTAAGTCATAAACAGCGATAGTTTTGTTGCCTTGACCTTTATCTAAACCGTAAGCTAATGCTGCAGCTGTAGGTTCGTTGATAATACGTTTAACTTCTAAGCCTGCGATACGACCTGCATCTTTAGTTGCTT
>CAUGKJ010000073.1 GCA_959600045.1 uncultured Haemophilus sp. | reverse complement strand
TGTGGTGGCGATTCCTGCTGAAACACCGTTTATCCAATTAGCTCAACAGCAAGGTAAACAAACGATTTCTGGTGCAGAAGTGATTGTGCTACAAGCTGTTGAACAATTTGAGCTCTACACAGGTATTCGGCCAGATGATCAATTAATCGCCGAAGCCGCCGCTTTTGCTCGAAAAAATAGTTAAAAAATAAACCGCACTTCTAAAAAAGTGCGGTTCTTTTTATCTGAGTTTTACGCTAACAATTTTCTTGCCGCTTCCACTACCACCGACACTGCTTTTTCTTCCGTATCTTTCATAGTAGCTTCATTTGGAATTTCTTGTTGTGTACGGTTCACAATCACACCTGCCACCATACCAGCTCGTAAGCCAAGGGCATTACACATCGTGAATAACGTCGCAGACTCCATCTCATAGTTCATCACATTGAGATCTTGCCATTGTTTTAGCAAGCCTTGGTAATCACGATATACTTTACCGCTGTAAGTATCGTAACGTTCTTGACCTGGATAGAAGGTATCTGAAGAAGCTGTAATCCCTACAAATGGCTCAATGCCTTTTTCTTTAGCTGCATTGTAAAGTGCAGTGGTACATTCAAAATTTGCCACTGCGGGATATTCAATTGGGGCAAAGTGACGGCTTGCACCATCAAGACGAACTGCACCCGTTGTGACAAGTACATCACCCACATTAATGTGCGGTTGAATCGCACCTGTTGTACCGATACGTAAGAATGTACGCACGCCAAGTTGGGCTAGCTCCTCCACACAGATAGACGTAGAAGGGCCACCAATACCAGTTGAACACACCACCACCGGTTGACCATTTAAATAGCCTAACCAAGAAGTGAACTCACGTGTACTTGCAAGAAACTCAGGGTTATCAAGTTTTTTAGCAATACGTTCGCTACGTGCAGGATCCCCTGGTACGATAGCGAGTGTTGCACCTTTCAGTTGTGCTTTAGTCAGGTTTAAGTGAAATACATCAGACATAACAATCTCCTTTTTCATTCTTGCCGCAAAGTGCGGTCAAATTTTCGTTATTTTTTCAATGCGCCTAAGATACCACGCATGATTTGTTTGGTCACTTCATTACGAATATTGCGACCCACTGATTTTGCCACGCTATTCACAATTTGTTCTGTTGGCGAAAGTTTATCTCCGCGTTTTTGTGTTCCAAAAATCATACGGCTTAAGCTACCAAATAAACCGCTTTCTTCCTCTTGCTGCGCTTGTTCAGCTTGTTTTTGTTGTACTGCCGCTAAATCCGCTTGCGCATTTAACACTTCGAAAGCTGACTCATTATCCACGTAATCTTTATAGAATGCATAAAGATCATCGTCTTTCACCCAAGCAGCTCGCTCTTCTTCAGTAATCGGGGCAAGTTGGCTTTTCGGCGGATAAACATACGCCACTTCAACTGGCGTTGGCATACCTTTTTCATCTAAGAATGAAATCAATGCTTGGCCCACACCTAAAGTTGAAATGGTTTCCACCACATTAACTGCTGGATTTGAACGGAATGTTTCTGCTGCAGATTTCACTGCTTTTTGATCGCGTGGCGTAAAGGCACGTAACGCATGTTGTACGCGGTTACCTAATTGACCTAACACGGTATCCGGTAAATCTAATGGATTTTGGGTCACAAAATAAATCCCTACCCCTTTAGAACGAATCAAGCGAACCACTTGTTCCACTTTGTCCACCAACACACTTGGTGCGCCATCAAAAAGTAAGTGTGCTTCATCGAAAAACATCACAAATTTTGGTTTATCTGGATCGCCTACTTCCGGCAATTGCTCAAATAATTCAGACATCAACCAAAGCAAGAATGCACTATACATTCTTGGAGAATTAATTAATTTTTCAGAATTTAACACATTGATCACACCACGACCATCACGGGTTTGTAACCAATCTTCAAGATTTAATGCAGGTTCACCAAAAAGATTGGTCGCTCCTTCATTTTCAAGTGTCAGTAAGGCACGTTGAATCGCGCCTACACTCGCAGCTGATACGTTGCCGTATTCTACTTGGAACAATTTGGCGTTTTCTGCTACAAATTTAAGCATTGCACGTAAATCTTTTAAGTCGATGAGTAACAAGCCTTTGTCATCTGCCACACGGAATACGAGGTTTAATAAGCCTTCTTGAGTTGCGTTTAAATTTAATAAACGGGAAAGTAATAGTGGTCCCATTTCAGAAATCGTAGTACGAAGCGGAATACCGGTTTCACCGAATACATCCCAAAATGACACAGGATAGCCATTTAAATAACTCTCGCCACCTAAATCAAATTGCTCAATGCGTTCTGCCACTTTGCCACTGAATGCACCCGCCTTCACTAAACCAGACAAGTCGCCTTTTACATCAACTAAAAAGACTGGCACGCCATCATCACTGAACGCTTCCGCCATTTTACGTAATGTCACGGTTTTCCCCGTCCCTGTCGCCCCTGCGATCAGGCCATGACGGTTTGCCATTTTTGCGGTAATACCAAGGGTTTGACCTTGTTCGGTACGCGCGAGAGAATATTGCATAAAGATTCCTTTGTTTTGTTGGTTTTATTTAAACGAATAATAAGGAAAAAACGAAGTGCGGTCAAAATTTAAGTGATTTTACGGTATAATTTCTCAAAACTAACTCAAAGCAGGAAAAATAGATGTCAAACGCAAAAATTCTTATTATTAAAACAGGATTGATCGAAACCTTAACATTCCCTGATGGTAGCTCATATGAAAGTGCTATCCGTAAAAAACCGGTACCCATGGTAAAAGTGCACACGCTAGGTGCAGAAGGTAACGATGTAGGCTTAAAAGCTCATCACGGTGGTGTCGATAAAGCCTTGTTTTTTATGTCTGATGTGTCTTTCGACGCTTTAAACGCGCTACTTGGTGAAAACTTTGATTTTCACGGTAGCGCGATTTATGGTGAAAACTTTGTGGTAGCCGGCTTACATGAAGATAATATCTGCATAGGCGATCGTTACAAAATTGGCACCACGCTTTTAGAAGTGTCTCAACCACGTAAACCTTGCGAACGTTTATCTCATAATACCAAGAATGAGAATACAAGAGAGGTAATTCGTCAGTCAGGCTGGACAGGTTGGTATGTTCGCGTGATCGAAGAAGGGGAAATTCATCAAGGCGATGAACTCATTTTGCAACATCGACCTTATCCTGAATGGACAATTCGTCGTCTAAATACGCAACTCTCCGCGCCTTCAAGTATTGCAGAACTAGAAGAAGCCTTAGCCATTGAAGAATTAGCGCCTGCGTTTAAACGTTCGATCAATTCACAATTACATAATTTACAACAGGCGGCTAAAAATGTCGGCTAAAACGACCGCACTTTGCCCATGCCAATCTTCGCTTTCTTACGAAGATTGTTGCAGACGCTTTCATTCAGGCAATCTATTTCCAGAAACAGCGGAACAACTCATGCGTTCCCGATATTCCGCGTTTGTGCTCAAAAATATTCCCTATATTGTGCAAACCACGGTACCAAGCCAACAAACCTTATTAGATGAAAAAGCCCTGCAAGATTGGGCTAATGAAACACAATGGCTCGGTTTAGATATTGTCAAAGCCGAAACCTTAACCAAAACACAAAGTGCGGTTGAATTTAAAGCACATTTTCAAGGCAGCGAACAGCCGCAAATGCATCACGAATATTCACTTTTTGTAAAAATTGATGGTCGTTGGTATTTTGTTGATCCCACTGTACCGCTCCCAAGCAATAAACAGCCTTGTGTTTGTGGCTCAGGGAAGAAATTTAAACATTGTTGCGGAGGCTTGCTCTAATGACCTTAACGTCTTTTCTCGCATTATTCTGGCAGCGTTCTCAAGAAAATAAATTAACGCAAGCCGCCGGTTCACTCACTTACAGCACCATGCTCGCTATCGTGCCATTAATTATGGTGGTGTTTTCAATTTTCTCCGCCTTTCCCGTTTTTAACGAAGTCACCGGTGCATTGAAAGAATTCATCTTCACCAATTTCGCCCCTTCCGCGAGTGATGTTGTGGGACAATATATTGATGAATTCGTCTATAATTCAAAGAAAATGAGCGCCGTGGGGATTGTGAGTTTGATTTTAGTGGCATTAATGCTGATTAACTCCATTGACCGTACACTCAATGGCATTTGGAAAGACACCAGTAATCGCCCAATTTTTACGTCATTTGCTATTTATTGGCTCATTTTAACGCTCGGTCCGCTTTTAATCGGTACTAGCATTGCGGCGAGTTCCTACGTCAAAGCTATGTTCGAGCAATCGGAAACGCTCTCTTTTGGCTTAAAACTCCTCAGTTTTGTGCCATTTCTTTCTACTTGGTTTATCTTCACGCTCATTTATATGGTCGTGCCAAATAAGAAAGTGAGCATCAAACACTCTGCAGCAGGCGCATTAATTGCGGCAATTTTCTTTACCTTAGGAAAACAAGCCTTTACTTGGTACATCGCCACCTTCCCGTCTTATCAATTAATTTATGGCGCCATGGCGACGTTGCCGATCATGTTATTGTGGATTCAAATCAGCTGGACAGTGGTGTTATTCGGTGCACAATTAGCCGCAGTACTTGCAGAAGTGCGGTCAACAAATCAAACAAATTTAGAGGAAGTAAAATGATCGCATTAATTCAGCGTGTTACGCAGGCTAAAGTGGAAGTTGAAGGTCAAATTGTGGGACAAATCGGCAAAGGATTATTGGTTTTATTAGGTGTAGAAAAAGAAGATGACCAAGCCAAAGCGGATAAACTCGCTGAGAAAATCTTAAATTACCGTATTTTCAGCGATGAAAATGACAAAATGAATTTAAACGTGCAACAAATCGGTGGCGAAGTGCTTGTGGTATCCCAATTCACCCTAGCCGCAGACACGCAAAAAGGTTTACGACCAAGTTTCTCAAAAGGTGCCGCACCAGCATTGGCTAACGAATTGTATGAGTATTTTTCACAAAAATGTGCAGAAAAAGTCACTGTTGCCAACGGACAATTTGCAGCAGATATGCAAGTAACGCTAACCAATGATGGCCCGGTTACATTTTGGTTAAATGTCTGAATAAAGAGAACAATCACTATTTTTTTCAAAGCAAAGGAAACTCTTTCTTTGATCGCATTGTCGTATTAACGCTCACACGCATATAAAAATTTCAAATTCCGTCTATAATTGCGTTGGTAATCCCCTTATTTTATGGGTAAACTAAGGCGGTTTGATGTGGATCTTCTTAAAGTTTAGCTTGTAATAAAATGAAAAAAATTTCGTTAAAAATAACCGCACTTTTGCTTGGATGGATGAGTTTTTCAGCCCTTGCAGAACAAACCGTGGATATTGAGATCCGCGGGATCAAGGGTGAGCGTGCTATTCGCAACACTGACATG
>CAUGKJ010000072.1 GCA_959600045.1 uncultured Haemophilus sp. | reverse complement strand
TGAATTTTAGGGTTATTTTTTTCATATTCGAGACCTAATCATTTAATGTTGAAATCGAGCTATAAAAATTCAATGCATATTTGGTGCCGTAAACTAACACCATAAATACCGCAACAATATTGACTACCGCAAAAAAGATTAACTGTTTACTGTTGCTTTCCCGCCAGAGCATTTTAAATAATGCGAGCGTACCAATATTTTCATCAAGTTCGCTCTCTCCACTCAGTGTTCTTAAGGTTTTCAGCATCTTACGTACAAAAGCGACGGTATTGATTGCCATTACGCTGAGTGCAATAAATCCTGAAGCTAAGCATAAAAACAGCACTGGTACATCACTCCACTCCCAATGCCGCCAATCCAGCTCAGAAAACATAAATAATGCCAGTGATAAAAATAACACTGCTGGCGTTAAGTTACGTAAAAACATTAAATAATCATCGCCAATTTTAAATAAAAATTGCCAAAACCCGACTTTCTTCATTACTTTAAAAAATCTCTTTTAATTTGGATTCATCCAAAATAACACGGTCGTCATCTAACAATAACGCCGGAAAGCCCGCATAGCCTTGTGCTTTTGCATCATCAAATGCGGCGTGACGATCACGCAAGCGTAACCATTGTTTCAAATTCGGGATAGAAGATAGTACTTCCACTGACTCATAATCCACGCCCAAGCGTTTTAACTCTGCCACAAATGGCGCAGTATCAGGGCAATCTGCCGCATAATAAAGAATGGGTTTCATTATTCACCTCCTTGTTCTGCTACCGCAGTTGGATTTAATTTCGGCTCAGCAATTTTCGTTAAACGGTTACGATCGCGATGTTCAAATGGCGCATCATAATTCGGGATAATCATGGTTGTGGTTTGATCGTATGACCAAGAGCCATCATCATGGAATTTTACCGTCATTTCAAAACTTTCCGTGGTAAATGAACGCTCTAAGAACGGATTCGAAATAATACCGTTTGTTAGTGAACCTCGTACTGCTTTTACCGTAAACTCTTTCGCATCAGCCGGTGCATTACCGACAGCAATAAACGCTTGGCCACGTGGAATGCTGCCTGTTAATAAAATATTGCCTGTTTCAGGCTCCCATAACCAATAGCCCACTTGATCGTGGAACGTCTCCACTTCGCCTGGTTGTACAATATGGGTGTGATAGCGTAATCCATAATAGAGTTGCGGACCATTGGTTTGCGCATCCGTTGGATGGGCTTCGTAACGCTCGATATAAGGATCTTTTTCTGGCCCTTCTGCTTTCGGGTTGATATCCACACCACGCTTACCTTCCCAAACACCCGCTAATCTAGCCAATGGGCCTAAATTCGCGAGCGTATTAGGATCGGTTTCTGCTTCCGTGTAGATATCATCTGGGTATTGAAAATCTTTCATCATTTTCTCCTTATATCATTGGGTTGATGCTTCATTGGGTTAATGCTTAAAGTGCGGTCATTTTTCGCCTTATTTTTTACAACCAGGGAAACCTAAGGCTTCACGGCTCGCATAGTACGCTTCAGCCACGCCTTTAGTTAATGCACGAATACGTAAAATATAGCGTTGACGTTCTGTGACCGAAATTGCTTTACGTGCATCTAACAAGTTGAAGCTGTGCGCTGCTTTTAAAATGCGTTCGTAAGCTGGCAATGGTAACGGACGTTCTAATTCTAATAAGCTTTTCGCTTCTTTTTCGTATTGATCGAAGCAGTAGAATAAGAAATCGGTATCGGCGTATTCAAAGTTGTAAGTTGATTGCTCTACTTCATTTTGATGGAATACATCACCGTAAGTGGTTTTGCCAAGCGGGCCGTCAGACCAAACTAAGTCATACACAGAATCTACGCCTTGAATGTACATTGCTAAACGCTCTAAACCATAGGTCACTTCACCTGTTACCGGTTTACATTCTAAGCCACCCACTTGTTGGAAATAGGTAAATTGGGTCACTTCCATACCGTTTAACCACACTTCCCAGCCTAAACCCCAAGCACCTAAAGTTGGGTTTTCCCAGTTATCTTCCACGAAACGAATATCGTTCTGTGTTGGATCGAAACCGAGCATTTCAAGGGAACCTAAATAGAGTTCTTGAATGTTATCTGGAGACGGTTTAATCACCACTTGGAATTGGTAGTAATGTTGTAAGCGGTTTGGGTTTTCGCCATAGCGACCATCGGTCGGACGACGTGAAGGTTGCACATAAGCAAATGCCATCGGCTCAGGGCCTAATGCGCGTAATGCAGTCATTGGGTGAGAGGTTCCTGCGCCCACTTCCATATCAAAAGGTTGAACAACGGTACAACCTTGATTTGCCCAATATTCTTGCAAGGCTAAAATCATACCTTGGAATGTTTTTACGTTGAATTTTGTACTCATAATTTTTTTAATAACAATGTGATGAAAAATACAGGCATTATACTTGAAACTATAAGGCGGATAAAGGCGAAAAAGTGCGGTCAGAAAAATCCTTAAATTTTTTATTTCTCTTAAATTTCATTCATTTTGATTATGAGTTATTTTCATCATGAGAGATTTGCACGCCAAGCCTCTAATGTGTAAACTGCTGGCGCTTTTATACAGACTTTTATTCTGGGGATTTTAAAATGAAAAAAAATGTGATTACTTCAGCGATTTTATTAGCAATTCCAGCATTAGCTGCGGCTGAGGAAAAAGAAATTCAACTTGAACCCATTCATGTTTATTCAGCTTACGCCACTCCAGTAAACCAAGATCAAACCGCTTCATCTGTTACTGTTTTAACTGAGAAAGACTTTTCAGAACGTAATGCTACTTATGTGAATGATGTGTTAAAAACCGTACCTGGCGTAGCAATGGGAGCAACTGGAGGTCGTGGTGCTGTAACCAGTTTATTCTTACGCGGAGCTGAATCTAATCATACCGTTGTTGTGATTGATGGTGTGAAAATGAATCCTGTTAATGATGGTTTTGATTTTGGAGGATTAACACTAAGCAATATTGAGCGTATTGAAGTACTACGAGGTGAACAATCTGCACTTTGGGGAAGTGATGCGATTGGCGGTGTAGTTTACATCACAACCAAAAGTGGCCTATATAAAGACAAACCTTTCAATATTGATTTTGATTTAGGATTGGGATCTCACCGCACACGTGATGCATCGGCTACTATTTCAGGCTATCAAAACGGCTTCTATTATGCTCTCCATGGAGATAGCCATCGTACAACTGGAATTTCTGTATTGAGCAAAGATAAATTCAATTATAGAGCACTGGACGGTACGTCAATTCAAACAGGTGGAGCAATTGAGCGTGATGGATTCCATCGCGACAATGGCTCATTACGCTTAGGCTATGATGATAATAATAAAGGCATAGAGGTCTTAGCATCACACTCTTCACAAACGACCAAGAATGATACATCATTATTTAGTGAAGCGACAGATAAAGACTTTTTCCGTACACGTGAAACTACCTTAAAATTAAGTGGTTATGTAGGCAACGATCAAGAGCTATTTAAGCATAAAGCTAGTGTTAGCCATATCAAAAATGATTATGATTATGTAAGTACATCCCCATACACTCGTGATTGGAAAAAACTCAATGCAAATTATCAACTTGATATTAACTTTGATCGTGAAGGCTATTTAAAACAAGGTGTAAGTGTATTAAGTGAATATCAAAAATCACATTATGAAGCCCAATCTTCTTATTCAATATTCAAAGAACAAAAATTAATTGAAAAAAGTATCGCCACAGAATACCGCTTATTTACAGAAGATGATCACAGTTTTTCTTTAAGTGGGCGTTTTACAGATAGTGATAATTTTAAAAACACTTTTACTAGCCGTATCGCAGGTGCTTACCGTTTATCTGAAAACGTAAAAGTCCATGCAAGTTTTGGTACTGCTGTCCATAATCCAAATTTTGTGGAACTTTACGGTTACGGTACATCAACGTCTTCGTACACTCCTACAATTACTTGGGTTGGAAATCCAGATTTAAAACCTGAAAAAAGCCGTGGTGGAGAAGTTGGTTTCTTATTAGAAACAACTGATAAAAATCATAGTTTAGACGTAACTTACTTCGCTCGTATTGTGAATAACTTTATCAGTAGCGAACCAGTTGCGACAAATGTAACCCATGCGATTAACGTTAAAGGCAAAACGAAAGTAAGAGGCGTTGAAGTTGCTTATAAAGGTAAAATCACTGATGCGTTGACTGGTTATGTAAATTATACCTACACACAAATCAAAAATGGGGAACCTAGATTAGGTGCTGAAGGGGATGCTTTAATTCGACGCCCGAAAAATACAGCAAATGCAGGCTTAGCATATCAAATTACTGAAAAATTAGGTTCAGATATCAATGTCTCTTATGTTGGCAAACGTTTTGATACCTATTTCCAAAGTGTTTATCCATACGCACAAAAACGCGTAAAAATGCCATCTTACACCTTGGCAAACTTAGGCGTGAACTACAAAGTAGCGGATAGCTTGACGATTTATGCGAACCTTAACAACGTATTCAATAAAAAATATGAAAACGTACTGGGCTATGGCCAAGAAGGACGTAATGTTTACGTTGGGTTGAAAGGATCGTTCTAATTATTACTCACTAACAAGGGCGTGCTTAGCACGCCTTTTTACATTCTTGATGGCGTAGCGTATCATTATCTATATGCAAAAAACTCGCTTAATTTTAACCGCACTTTTCCTTCCGTTTACCGCTCAGGCTTCGGAACAATTTGTCTCGCTCACGCTTTGTAGCGACAGATTACTCATTGAATTGGCTGAGCCTTCGCAAATTGCTGCTCAATCGCCTTATTCGAAAAATCCGTTGATGATGTTAGACAAAATCAATACCGACAAACCTGTACTAGAACCGCAATTAACGGAATTATTGCCCTATTTGGATAAAACGATTCTGATTAACGAAATTTTTTATCCACAATTAGTTGCAGAGCTGAAAAAGCTAGGTGTGAAGATTATTCCCATTAACGACAGCCCACAAACGCCTGATGAATTATTTACGCTGATTCTAGAATTAGGCAAACAACTGGGGAATGAGCAAAAGGCGGCTGATTTAGTAACAAAACTCAAATCACAAAACTTTCACTTAAATCGACCGCTTACTGACACACTGATTTTGTCAGAGACCGGTGTGGTAGAGAGTTATTATCCGCAATATCCTGTGCTGTTAAATTTACTCGGATTAACACCGTTAAAAACACCTCTTACCTCACAAAATTTCTCGTTAGAAAAAGTGATTTTAAGCCAACCGAATGTGCTCATTTCACTGACTGATAAACAAGGTTACAATGCACAAGCCGAATTACTGCACCACCCTATGTTGCAAGATTTTTTCAAAAACCAACCGCTTGTCAGCATCCCGATGAAATATACCTATTGCTTCGATCACGGCGTGTGGCAAGGGGCGGAGAAGATTTATGAGCAGTTAAAATAATGTAGCTGACAAATCTCCCCTAACCCCTCTTTGCTAAAGAGGGGAATTTTATT
>CAUGKJ010000071.1 GCA_959600045.1 uncultured Haemophilus sp. | reverse complement strand
TGATAAGCCGCTTTACCATCTTGTGGTTTGGCAATGGCAAATACACCTTCATAAAGCACTGGATCTTTATTATCCACTAAGGTAAAGGTTTGTGGCTCACCAAAACTAATACCTGCTGGTAGTTTGGTTGGATCGGCAGATAGCGCTTTAACGGCTTGCTCTGCTTTTTCAGTCAATACTTTATCGGCTTTTTCACGTTTTAAGAATTGCTCAATCGTTGATTTTGCTTCATCAAGGCTTTGTAAACCTTCATCTTTGTGATCCACGACACGTACCACTACAAATTCATTTTCACCTACAGTCAATGGCTCAGAATTTGCACCGCCGTTTGCAATATCAGATTCAAAAATAGCAGAAGTCACATTTGGGAAATTTAATGCCGCAGGGACATTATTTTTACCAAAGTAATCCGTTTCTTCCACTTTCACGCCTGCCGCTTCAGCTACCGCAGCTAATGAATCACTACTTTCTGCTGCTTTTTCACGAACCGCTTTTTCTACTGCTTGGAAACGGCTTTCTGCTAAGTTTTTACGTACAGTCTCTGCGATTTGTTCTTTCACTTCTTCTAAAGTACGTTCTTTACGATCTTGCACTAAAATAATATGGTAAGCCCCATCCACATTAACCGGTGTACTGTATTGACCAACATTTAACAATAATGCTGCATCTTCAAAGTTTTTGGGTAATTCGTTGTCTTTTACCCAACCTAATTCACCGCCTTGAGCACCAGAAAGTTTATCTAGGGATTTTGTTTTTGCTAACTCAGCAAAATCAGCACCTTTTTGCAGTTCTTGATAAACAGCATCCGCTTCTTTCTCAGTTGATAATTGAATATGCGCTAATTTTTGGCTAATGAATTGTGCTTTATTTTCTTGATAATATTGTGCAATTTGTGTTTCAGTTACAGGTTGTAATTTACCTAATGCATCTGCTGAAACGCTAATATATTGCACTTTCGCTTGTTCAGGTTGAACAAGTGATTTCGCATTCGCATCGTAATACGTTTTAATTTCTTCGTCCGTTACTTTTTGTTTTGCAATTTCATCGGCTAATGGAAGAGTTGCAAGACGAGCGATACGTTTTTGGAAAAAGACTTGGGCGTTATCTTTCACTTGAGCTGGCACGACAAACTCACTGTCAGCCAAACCGTTTTGCATTTGTTCAAGTGTTAATGCATTACGTAAAATTGCCGCATAAGTATCGGATGTTAAACCATTTTGAGTCAATAATTGTTGATAACGCGCGTTATCAAATTTACCGTTAGATTGTAAGTTAGGATCGCTCACAATCGCACGTTTGATCATCTCATCACTTACACCTAATTTTAATTCTTTCGCATATTGACGGATTAATTCTTGATCCACCAAACGTTGAATTAAATTTTGACGAAGTGCAGTCACAAATTCCACAGAGTCAGTTTTTGCTAGGAAGCTCTCGCCTTCTTGTTGAGCTCGCGCTTCAAACTCTTGGTTATAACGATTTAAGAAATCTTGTTGAGAGATAGTCTCGCCATTTACTTTTGCCGCAAAACTATCATTGCTGCTATACAGATAACCTGACATCCCACCAATCAAAAATGAAACTGGAATTAAAGCAAAGATCGCTTTTCCGATAAAGCTATGGGCGATGCCATGCATTTTTTCAATTAACATTCAATTATTACCCTTTTAAAAAAGACAAAGTTCGTAAGATTATAATCTAAAAGGCGAAAATTCGCACTTAAAAAACACCATGTTCGTGCAGGATTTTCACGGCCATGACTAATAACACTAAACCGCCAAAAATTTCTGCTTTGCTTTTGAATTTTTTCCCTAAAAAATGACCGCTCTTTACACCAATAAAAGAAATAGCAAAGGTTATTAAACCAATGATGAAGACAGCCAATAAAATGTCCACGGAAAGAAAAGCAAAAGAGACACCGACGGCTAACGCATCAATACTCGTTGCCACACCAAGTGTTAGTAAATGTTTTAAACTAATCAATGAGGGAGCGGGTTCATCATCCGAGCTAAATCCTTCTCGAATCATATTCACACCGATGAGAGCAAGCAAAACAAAGGCAATCCAATGATCCCAACTTTGAATCATCTGACTAAATTGTAGCCCAACAACATAACCGATTGCTGGCATAATGCCTTGAAATAGCCCAAGACAGCATGCAATGGCAAGTGCTTGTTTCCATCGAAAAGCGCGCATTGCCAAACCTTTGTAAATGGATACCGCAAATGCATCCATAGAAAGCCCCAAAGCGATGACCCACAACATATGAAAAGTCATAACCTAAAACCTATTTTCCAATACAGAAAGAACTGAAAATATTCCCAAGTAAATCATCTGAGGTAAATTTCCCCGTAATTTCACTGAGATTAGCTTGTACTAAACGAAGTTCTTCCGCCAATAATTCACCTGCATGAAACTCGGTTAATTGGACTAACCCAATTTGTAAATGTTCAGCCGCTTTTTCTAAAGCATCAAGATGACGACGACGTGCTAAGAAGCCACCTTCCATGCCGGTTTGGAAGCCCATCGCCTGCTTTAAATGCTCACGTAACAAATCTACGCCTTGATGCGTTTGAGCCGATAAACAAATGGTCGTTGTTCCATTTTCCTCTTTTATTCCAACTACCTCACCGCTTAAATCTACTTTATTGCGGACAATGGTCACCGGCATATTATTTGGCAATTTTGATAAAAATTCTGACCGCACTTTTTCAATATTTTGGCTATCAGGATCGCTGCTGTCTAACATCAAAATTATACGATCGGCTTGCTCAATCTCCGTCCACGCACGCGAGATCCCGATACGTTCAACTTCATCTGTCGCTTCACGAAGTCCTGCAGTATCAATAATATGTAAAGGCATGCCATCAATATGAATATGCTCACGCAACACATCACGCGTCGTCCCTGCAATATCCGTCACAATAGCCGCTTCTCTGCCCGCTAAAGCATTCAGCAAACTAGATTTACCTGCATTTGGACGACCGGCAATCACCACTTTCATCCCTTCACGTAAAATCGAGCCTTGTTTCGCTTCGCTACGGACTAAATCAAGTTGATTGATAATTTCTCGTAATTTTGCTTCGATTTTACCGTCTGCCAAAAAGTCAATTTCTTCATCGGGGAAATCAATCGACGCCTCCACATAAGTACGAAGATAAATCACGGAATCCACTAACTGATTCACTTTATTAGAAAATTCACCTTGTAATGATTTTAATGCTGAACGAGCAGCTTGCTCCGAAGTGGCATCAATTAAATCCGCAATCGCTTCTGCTTGAGCTAAATCTAATTTATCGTTTAAAAAAGCCTGTTCAGAAAATTCACCTGGACGAGCAAGACGAACACCATCAAGTTGTAAAATTCGTTTTAGCAACAAATCTAATACCACTTGTCCACCATGGCCTTGTAATTCCAGTACTTCTTCACCAGTAAAGGAATTCGGCGATTTAAAATAAAGTGCAATGCCTTGATCTAATACGGTGCCGTCAGCATCTTTAAAAGGTAAATAATCTGCCATTCTTGGTTTAGGACATTTACCTAGTACCGCTTGTGCCACTTCAACCGCTTTTGGGCCGGATACACGCAAAATACCAATACCGCCACGTCCTGGCGCTGTCGCTTGTGCGACGATTGTTTCTTTCATAAAAACTCACTAAAAATTGACCGCACTTTTATCTGCGATAAAAAAATGAGAGGGCGCATTAATACGCCCATGTGATTATATATCAATCAATGATAGAAAAAAGGCATCTTTCGATGCCTTCTATCTGTTATTTTTTACGGGTATGTAACCCTTTTTTCTCTAAACCACGGTAGATCATTTGTTGTTGTACGATAGTGATTAAGTTAGACACTAACCAGTAAAGTACTAGACCTGCCGGGAACCAGAGGAAGAAGAACATGAAGATCAACGGCATGAAATTCATCACTTTTTGTTGCATTGGATCGGCAACTGGTGTCGGTGACATTTTTTGTAACAAGAACATTGATCCACCCATTAAGATTGGGAGAATGTAGTAAGGGTCTTGTGCCGATAAATCTTGAATCCAACCAAAGAATGGCGCATGACGAAGTTCAACTGCTTCCATAAACGTCCAGTATAATGCAATGAAAATTGGCATTTGAAGGATTAATGGTAAGCAACCACCAAGTGGATTTACTTTTTCTTCTTTGTAAAGTTTCATCATTTCTTGACTCATACGTTGGCGATCATCACCAAAACGTTCGCGCATTTCTTGCATTTTCGGTTGCAACATACGCATTTTCGCCATAGAAGTGTATTGTGCTTTTGTAAGCGGATATAAAATCGCTTTAACCACTAAGGTGACACAAATAATTGCCACACCCCAGTTAGATACAATACTTTGAATGAAAGTTAATAACCAGAATAATGGTTTCGCGATGAACCATGCCCAACCATAATCGACAGTTAAGTCTAAGTGGTTAGCCACTTCAGCCATTGTGTTTTGTAATTTCGGACCTGTCCATAATGAGCTGTTAATAGTCTCTGTTGCACCTGCTGGAATAGAAACGACTGGACCACGATAACCAATAGACGCAACGTTATTTTTACTGTCTGTAATACTATAAAGTTGGTTATTTACATCTTGATTTGGGATCCAAGCTGATACGAAATAGTGTTGTAAAACAGCAACCCAACCTGCTTTGGTATCGATAGAAAGATTTTTATCTTTCATATCGCTGAAGCTGTATTTTTTGTAATTGGTTTCTGAAGAAGAATACGCACCACCGGTATAAGTAGGCATTGCCACGTTACCGCTGCTTTCAACTAATGTGTGTTTTAATTGGCCGTAAGGTTCAACTTCAATTGCACTACCACTTTGGTTCACAATTTCAAAGTTAACACCGACATCGTAACTATCACGTTTTAACACAAAGATTTTACGATAAGTCACACCATCTTTTTCAAATGTTAATGGCACTGAAAGTTCATTTTGACCTTCTGCTAATTTGAAATTATCGCCAGTAACTTGATATTGCGCGCGACCTGCTTTTGTATCGATCCCGTTTTTACCAATTAAACCGCTTTGTGCAATGTAAACATGCTCGTTTGTATCTTTTAACAAGACGAAAGGTTCTTTTGAACCTAATTCTGCATCATATTTTAATAGTTCAGAACTGATTACATCACCACCTAATGTATCCACTTTCAAACGGAGTACATCATTTTCTAATGTGATAATTTGACCTTTTGTTTGTGAATCTGCCACTACTTCAGCAGATGAAGAAGAACTTGCCGGGACATCAGAAGAGGCGGCTGTTGTTTGTTCCGTGGTCTGTTGTTGAACAGGTGGATTTTTATCAAGTTGCCATTGCTGATAAACAAGGAAAGAAATAAAGAGTAGTGCAAGCACTAATAGGCTACGTCTTGAGTCCATTATTTTTTCTCATCGTTATTATTAATCTTTTTCGGCGGAACAGGATCGAATCCACCGGCGCTTAAGGGGTGACATTTTAATACACGTTTTAGCGTAAGCCAACTACCTTTTAACAATCCATGTGTTTTTAACGCCTCAATACCATAACAAGAACAGGTAGGCACAAAACGACAACGTGGTCCGATTAAAGGGCTAATCGCTA
>CAUGKJ010000070.1 GCA_959600045.1 uncultured Haemophilus sp. | reverse complement strand
CGTAGCGGTTTTTGCAAAATTTTGTGTATCCGCAAGATGAAGAAATATTTGAAGGTCTTGAAAGTTCATATGTATCGGTAAAAGTAAATGACATTGCAAAAATTGCAACACTAAGTGCAAATAATATCACTTTACGCAACAACTAAAAACCTTATAATCCACTTCACAACAAAAAACTATATTCAAACACAACCTCATACACATTAATCAACATCATAGAAAGGGTGAAAAATGGCTAACTATTTCAACACATTAAATTTACGCGAAAAATTAGACCAATTAGGTCGTTGTCGTTTTATGGATCGCAGCGAATTTGCTGACGGTTGCAACTACTTAAAAGGCAAAAAAATCGTTATCGTAGGTTGTGGCGCACAAGGTTTAAACCAAGGTCTAAATATGCGTGACTCTGGCTTAGATATTGCTTATGCATTACGCCCTGAAGCGATTGCAGAAAAACGTGCATCATTCCAACGTGCAACCGAAAACGGCTTTAAAGTGGGCACTTACCAAGAATTAATTCCAACAGCAGACTTAGTGATTAACTTAACACCAGACAAACAACACTCTAAAGTGGTGGCTGATGTGATGCCATTAATGAAAAAAGATTCTGCGTTCGGTTACTCACACGGTTTCAACATCGTTGAAGTAGGTGAGCAAATCCGTGAAGACATCACTGTGGTGATGAGTGCACCAAAATGTCCAGGTACTGAAGTGCGTGAAGAATATAAACGTGGTTTCGGTGTACCAACATTAATCGCGGTTCACCCAGCAAATGATCCACGTGGTGAAGGTATGGCAATTGCAAAAGCATGGGCTGCTGCAACCGGTGGTGACCGTGCGGGCGTATTAGAATCTTCATTCGTCGCAGAAGTAAAATCTGACTTAATGGGTGAACAAACCATTCTTTGCGGTATGTTACAAGCAGGTTCTATCGTATGTTACGACAAATTAGTTGCAGACGGTAAAGATCCAGCATACGCAGGTAAATTAATCCAATACGGTTGGGAAACGATTACTGAAGCCTTAAAACAAGGCGGTATCACATTAATGATGGATCGCTTATCAAACAGCGCAAAATTACGTGCATTTGAACTCGCTGAGCAAATCAAAGAAAGCCTTGGTTTCTTATATTACAAACACATGGATGACATCATCAGCGGTCACTTCTCTGCGACTATGATGGCTGACTGGGCAAACGGTGATAAAGACTTATTCGCATGGCGTGAAGCAACCGGCAAAACTGCCTTTGAAAACGCACCAAAATCAGACGGCATCAAAATTTCTGAACAAGAATACTTTGATAACGGCGTATTAATGGTAGCAATGGTGAAAGCGGGTGTTGAATTAGCCTTTGATGCAATGGTAGCAAGCGGTATCTATGAAGAATCAGCTTACTATGAATCACTTCACGAATTACCGTTAATCGCTAACACCATCGCACGTAAACGCTTATACGAAATGAACGTAGTAATTTCTGATACTGCAGAATACGGTAACTACTTATTCTCTAACGTAGCAACCCCAATTCTTGCAAAAGAAATCATCCCAACCTTACAAAAAGGTGACTTAGGTGAACCTACACCAGCAGTTGCTATCGACAACATCACTTTACGCGATGTAAATGATGCAATCCGTAACCACCCGGTTGAATTAATCGGTCAAGAGTTACGTGGTTATATGACAGATATGAAACGTATCGCAGTTGCAGGTTAATGATTAAATCAGTAAAATTCAAGCCAACTTATTCAATAAGTTGGCTTTTTTATAATCCAAAGGAATTCATATGAAAAATAATAAAATTTTTAACCGCACTTTTAAAATAAGTTTAGTCACTGCAGCTCTTGGATTGGTAAATTCAGCGCTAGCAGCTGACGTAGCTTGTAATAGTAGTGGTGTGACTATTACAGGACAAAGTGGAGCTGTGTTGAATCAATGTTCGATTAATCCAACCAGTCCAACAAATGGTCCTGAATGGGGGTCTCTCTCTGCTGTAAAAATGACAAACTCAAGCGGACAATTAAATAATGTTAATGCTTCACTATCTATTCCAGCAAATAGACACAGTTCTTTTGTGGTAATGAATATCACTAATTCCACAACTGAAATCAATGGTGGAACCTATAGTATTACTAATCCTAACAATGCAGATGCTAATGGTTATTTATTTGAGTTAAATAATTCAACGGTAACCATGCATAACTCAAAAGTCTTGATGGGTGATAACAACCAAGACTCCATATTAGAGGCATTTGCTCTGAATCAGAAGAGTAAATTAACATTAAACAATGTGAATGTAACATCAAACAATGATAGTTCTATTTTTGTATATGAAGCGGAGAATCAAGCTCGGCCAGAATTGATCGTTAATAATTCCAATGTTTCAATTCCTCAAGGTGGAATCATTGCTTTAAGATCTGGGGTTGGCGAAGTTATCAACAGTCACTTCTCTGCGACCTTTAATAACTCAACAATAAATGGAGGTATGCTTGCTAGTGGTGAAAATGTTAAATTTAATGATGCAGAGAGCATTACAGAAAATATCCAACTAACCTTCAATAATTCTACTGTTTCTGGAGTTACTACTACCGATAGCAACAGTGCACTCAATTTAAACTTAAATAATAGCAATTGGACAACGAAAGCTTTCACTGATGAAGATGGCGTGGTTCAAACAACAAGCTTAACTAATTTAGATCTTAATAATGGCGTAGTAAATTTAGCCAATGATAACTACCAAGGTATCATTATTCGTGGCAACCTCACTGGCTCAGGCACATTCAATCTAAACACGAATATCGCTGAAAACAAAAGCGATAGAATTGTTGTTAAAGGTACTGCCGAAGGTAATCATAAAATTGGGGTAACTAACCAAGGTTCAAATGTTGCTAACGGAAAAGTGACACTTGTCGAAACCAATGGCGGTAATGCTGCATTTAGCTTAACGAACCCGAATAATCGTGTAGATTTAGGGGCTTACCAATATTTCCTAACAAAAGAAGGAAATAATTGGGTATTAGCGAATTCTAAAAATGCGGTCACCCCAACTCCACCTGTTGCACCCGTTACACCAAGCAAACCAGTAGTGACCTCAAGCAAACCTGCGGTAACGCCTACCACCCCAGTAGTAACCCCAAGTAATCCAGTAGTACCACCTGCGGTTCTACCAAGCGCACCGTTACTTTCAGACTTAGCAAATGCACAAGTTTCTCTTCGCCAAGCACAATTGCTTTTAGCAGAAGATGATTTAAGTGGCATTCATCAACGTCTAGGTGAAGTGAAAAACGGTGAAAAAAGTAATGTGTGGGTTCGTAATGTGAATTCTCGCCAAAAATTAGCCGCACTTTCTACTGGTGAGAGTGAAACTTCTGGCTTTAAACAAAACGTACATCGCGTACAAGTGGGCGCTGATGCTGCTGTAACTAATAACCTCCGTGTTGGTGGATTTGTTGGCCGCAGCCAAGCTAACGTTGATTTTAATGGTCATTACGGTGATGGCAAAGTAAGAAGCAATAGCGTGGGCTTATATGCAGCTTACCTTGCAGATAACGGTATTTATGTAGATAACATCGTGAAATACAGCCGTTTACACGCTAACTCAAATCACACTGAAAAACGCCATTACAACGCTTATACTATTTCGAGTGAATTAGGCAAACGCTTTAGTCTTGCGAACGATTGGACAATTACCCCGCAAGCACAAATAGCGTGGACACATATTTCATCACAAGGGAATGAAGATAGCTTATCTTCTGTTTATTCTCGAATTGGTTTACGTGTAGCCAAAGGCTTTGCATTAAGTAATGGTTGGAATTTACAGCCTTATGCAGAAGTAAATGCGATTACTAGCAAAAACCGTAGCAGCAAAATTCATTACACAAACAGTGCGCTTGATGTCGCAAGCAGCCGTGGACGTTTTGAAAGTGCGGTCGGTTTAAATGCTGGATTTACAAATCATCGTTTTGGTTTAGAAGTAAGCCGTGCTGACGGTAAAAACTTCGACAAACCTTATGCAATTCAAGCAGTTTATCGCTATCAATGGTAGTATAAGAGGGCGGAATAAAATCCGCCCTTTTTCTCTTTTTACTGAATAAATAATATGTCGAAACCTTTCCCTTCCCGTGCATTTACAACCAAACGAACGGCAAAACTCACTCGTTCATTTAAGCCTAAAGCAAAGCCACTTACATTAGAACAGACGATTATCGTTTTATTTAACAAACCGTTTGATGTACTGACACAATTCACCGATGAAAATGGCCGAGCGACATTAAAAGATTTTATTACCATTCCTAATGTGTATGCGGCAGGGCGATTGGATCGTGATAGCGAAGGGTTACTGATTTTAACGAATAATGGTGAAGTGCAACATCGTTTGGCGGATCCTAAGTTTAAAACAGAAAAAATGTATTTTGTGCAAGTGGAAGGTATTCCTGAAGAAACGGACTTAGACAAACTCCGTAAAGGCGTTGAATTGAAAGATGGAATGACGAAGCCCGCAAAAGTGCGGTTGATTTCAGAACCAGATTTTCTTTGGCCTCGCAATCCACCTATTCGTGAACGTCAAACTATTCCAACGAGCTGGTTGGAAATCAAAATTACTGAAGGGCGAAATCGACAAGTGCGTCGAATGACCGCACATATCGGCTTTCCGACATTACGTCTCATCCGTTATCAAATGAGCCATTTAACACTTGATGGGGTAGGTAATGGCGAATATCGCCATTTGAATGAAGAAGAAATGCGTGCGTTATTCAAACAACTTCATTTAAATAACGCACGTTAAGATTAGAAACGTTGAGCGGGTTGTGCGTTTTCAACTTGTACGAAGAAACCTTTATCATTCAAGATAATGCTGTAATCCGTGACATATTTAACGCCGTTGGTTTCCACTATCGCATTACAGCTTCGAATGCCTTGTTGTGGATAAGATTGCGTTTCACGGGCTTGCGAGATTTGTTTTACCGTCATTTGAGTGTTAGTAGCAGCACCTTGTTTTTTAAAGGCATCAGATAATACCGCAAAAACTTTTGAATCGTTACATCTTGGTACGACGACGGATTTTGTCACCATACTCGCTGTTTTTTGTGCGACAGTATCTACTTTCTTTTCAGTCACTTTTTCAACAGCTTTTGGTTCCGCTTTCTTCACTTCGGTTTTAACCGCTGGAGTTTTTTTAGCAATCACCTTTTCAGGCTTAGCTGATTCTTTAACTGCACTTTGTTTGCTTTTCGCTACAGCCTTTTTATCTTTTACTGCCGCTTGCTTAGTTTTTTCTACTGGCTGTTTGCCTTTCGTTTTTGTTGGCTCTGCTTTAGCGGCTTTATTTGTCGTTTTATTTTTTATTTTTTCTTTTTTTGTTACCGCTTTTTTCGCTTCGACAATTTTAGCTGGCTTTTTCGCTTCTGCTTTTTTGGTATCTGCTTTATTTTTGGCAGTTTTGGCTACAGCTTTAGGTGCTGTTGCTTTCTTGGCTTCCACTTTTTTAACTGCTGTTTTCACTGACTTGGTTTGAGTTGATTTTGCCGTATGATTTGGCGATGCAGCAAAGGCCAAAACAGGTAATAAAGCAAAAATCACCGCGAGTAATTTTTTCATCCGTTATTCTCCTTAAACAAAAAGTGCGGTCAACATTAACCGCACTTTGAAATTCATTTATAAATTAAAGATAG
>CAUGKJ010000069.1 GCA_959600045.1 uncultured Haemophilus sp. | reverse complement strand
ATTAACGATGAAGTCGTATCAAAATTGTTATAAGTATTACCTCCGTTGAGTGATACTACCGAAGATGGTACTTTCTCATCACGAGAAGTTGCTTGGAAGAAATCAAAGCTTTTATTGTTAGCAGCATAGGTAATTGGAGAATAACTTTCTGCTGTTCCCTTCTCTGCAAAAATACTTCCATATTCTTTTATCATGCCGCCTGCTTCACCAGAGAATTTACCTGCACCATTTGCATCATTACCTTGTCGAGAAATCAAAATAGGCTCTTTCGTTGCCCGGAAATAGTTATTTTCAGAAAATACGCTCGATCCCATCGTTGCACCAATACCGTACTTAGCACAACCATCATAGAAATTGTTCCACATATGTACACTCATTGTGCGAACTCGAGCATGACGAGAATCACTGTGATCAAACCAATTATGATGATAGGTAATATAATTCGGTCCAGACTCACTCTTCATTCCAGCCATGCTTGTTTTTCCTGTATCCCAGAAATGACAATGATCAATTGTAACGAATTTAGAATTTGTCTTCACATCAATGGCACCATCACCTTTCGCATGATCACCACTTCCAGATTTACCGTAAAAGACATCAATATGGTGAATCCAAATATTAGAATTATCAGTATCAAGTGATATGCCATCATCCATCGCTCGCATAATTCCTAAATTGCGAAACTCGACACTCTTAGCATTTCTGACTAAGAAACCAAAACCATAGATAGTAGCATCTTCTCCAATACCTTCGATGGTAATGTTCATTTCGCTATCAGCTTTCTTTCCTTTAATTTGAATGCCTTCAGAGCTACTTCCAAAGGTATCTGTATCGCCATTTTTTATTAAACCCAGAACTCTCACTACCAATGGCGTAGTAATATTACCTTTCTGATAAGCATTGAGAATAGATTGAAGTCCAGTAAAGGAGCCATTACCTAAATGAGCAGTGACAGTCTTCGCATTGTCTTTATTCACATAAATCACGACTGCATTGGATTTCAGCGAGCCGTCATCGTTATAAGCTCCAACGCCAGAGAAGCCTTTATGGGCAAAACCTTCTCGACTGTAATTTTTCACTTGTAGAGCTGTTACTTCACTAAACAAGGTTTCAACCCCTCCTTTTATCGCCACCACTTTTAATGAATAGCTACCCGCCTTAAGTCCTGGACTATCTGCTCTCATATATCCACTATATGCACGTATCAATTCAGCATCAATAGGCATGTAATCCGTATATTGTCCGCCTTTGATATAAACACGATAGGAATCTACTCCTTCTAAAGGCATCCACTTAACATAAACACTTTCTAACCATCCTTTCGCTTCAATAATACTTACGCCATTGTCAGCAACGTTAGAACTAGCACTGTTATTAGTACTTTGACTATTCGTTGCAAATAAATTTACGGGATGTTCAACATTCGAGTGAGCCTTATTTACTGAAGGTGATGAACTATCATTCAATGATTGTGCCCAAATAGACATACTCGTACATGCAAGAAGCACTGAGAGTAAAATATTCTTTTTCATATAAATACCCATATTTACTTTATGTTTGACTTAATAGTGATATCTATGAGCTATTTTTTCTTATTACAAAGATAACCATATTTTACAATTCGGCATCACTATCGATATTTGTCAGATTATGACTATAATTTCACCAAAATAGAAGTATAAAAAAATATTTTTCTTGAATCTAAATTTTAAGTTCCATTCGCGCCAAATCGCATTCTATGGCATAATTTAGCAAATACAATTAAAGAAGGAAAACAACATGAAAATTTTACACACAATGCTTCGAGTAGGTGATTTAGACCGCTCTATTAAATTTTATCAAGATGTTTTAGGTATGCGTTTATTACGCACAAGTGAAAACCCTGAGTATAAATATACGCTTGCTTTTTTAGGTTACGAAGATGGCGAAAGCGCTGCAGAAATTGAATTAACATACAACTGGGGCGTAACTGAATATGATCTTGGTAATGCTTACGGGCATATTGCTATTGGTGTAGATGATATTTACGCAACTTGTGAAGCGGTACGTGCTAATGGCGGTAAAGTGACTCGCGAAGCCGGTCCTGTTAAAGGCGGCACTACTGTGATTGCCTTCGTTGAAGATCCGGATGGTTATAAGATCGAATTTATCGAAAACAAAAGTGCAAAATCAGCTTTAGGGAATTAAGGAATACATTGTGTCAGATACACCTGAAATTCCTTATCACCATCAATTAAAAAATCGCTTCCGTGGCTACTTTCCTGTCATTATTGATGTGGAAACGGCTGGGTTTGATGCCAAAAAAGATGCGCTTTTAGAGCTTGCGGCAATCACCTTAAAAATGGATGAAAATGGCAATTTACAACCTGATCAAAAATGCCATTTCCATATTGAACCATTTGAGGGGGCGAATATTAATCCCGAATCACTCAAATTTAACGGAATTGATATTCACAATCCATTACGAGGTGCCGTATCTGAATTAGATGCCATCACAGGGCTGTTTCAAATGGTGCGTCGTGGACAAAAAGATGCTGAATGTCAGCGCTCTATCATCGTGGCGCACAATGCGGCTTTTGACCAAAGTTTCGTGATGGCTGCGGCAGAACGTACGGGCGTAAAACGCAATCCATTCCACCCTTTTGGGATGTTTGATACAGCAACACTTGCCGGTTTTATGTTTGGACAAACGGTTCTCGTCAAAGCATGCCAAGCGGCAAAAATCCCTTTTGATGGTAAACAAGCACACTCTGCGCTATATGATACCGAACGTACGGCTGAATTATTTTGCTATATGGTGAATCATTTAAAAGAGCTTGGTGGTTTCCCGCATGTTGCTCAAACAAATGAAACGGAAAAAACAGCTGAAAATCAGACCGCACTTTAATTTTCAAAATTTTTTAGAAAAAAGGCTTGCAATCGTTTTCGGTTTACCGTATTTTAAAAAGTAATTCGATTTAGTTATCTAAATAAGAGAGTTTCAAATGAACTTTATCCTTCGTCACCATCATCGCCATTCAACTGAATAATCTTTCAGGCTGTTGGCGTGCTTGGAAGATTTCTTCCGAGCTGACAAGATAAAGATCAAAAAAATCTTACCCCTCGGAAGGCAACTTTCGAGGGGTTTTGTTTTATTATTAATTACAGGAGTTTATTACTATGCGACATCTAACCTTAAATCAATTTTCTTTTATGCGACCTTTTTCTTTTAATTAATCAATAAGGAACAACAATATGCTATCTAATCCCGTTGTTATTTCAATTATCGTGCTACTGGCGTTAAGCTTACTGCGCGTGAACGTGGTTATCGCACTTGTGATTTCTGCTCTTACAGCTGGCTTATGCGGAGACCTAGGTTTAAGCAAAACCATTGAAGCTTTTACAGGCGGCTTAGGTGGTGGTGCTGAAGTTGCCATGAACTATGCGATGCTCGGTGCATTTGCCATTGCGATTTCAAAATCTGGCATCACTGATTTGCTTGCCTACAAAATTATTACCCGAATGAACAAAACACCAACTGGTAAAAATTTAGCGTGGTTTAAATATATGCTGCTTGGTATTTTGCTTTTATTCGCCATTTCATCCCAAAACTTGCTCCCAGTGCACATTGCATTTATCCCAATTGTAGTGCCACCTTTACTTTCTATTTTTAACCGTTTAAAAATCGATCGTCGTGCAGTTGCTTGTATTATTACCTTCGGTTTAACCGCAACCTATATGATCTTACCGGTTGGTTTCGGGAAAATCTTTATCGAAAGCGTTTTAGTAAAAAATATCAATCTGGCTGGGGCACCACTCGGTTTACAAACTAGTGTTGGTGAAGTTTCTTTTGCTATGCTTATCCCTGTTATTGGTATGATTCTTGGTTTACTCACTGCCGTATTTGTTACCTATCGCAAACCGCGTGAGTATGTTGTGACAACGGCAGAACCAACTACAACTGAAATTGAACAACACATTGCAAACATTAAACCGATTCAAATTACCGCAAGTGCGGTCGCCATTGTCGCGACTTTTGCCACACAGCTTTTCACAAGCTCAACTATCATTGGTGGTTTAGTCGGTTTAGTAATTTTCGGTGCTTTTGGTATTTTCAAACTCAAAGAAAGTAACGACATTTTCCAACAAGGTTTACGCTTAATGGCGATGATCGGCTTTGTGATGATTGCTGCTTCTGGTTTCGCCAATGTGATTAATACCACAAGTGGCGTAAAAGAGCTAGTTGATGCACTTTCAACCGGTGTGATTCAAAGCAAAGGCGTTGCGGCATTCTTAATGCTACTCGTTGGGTTATTGATTACCATGGGTATTGGTTCTTCTTTCTCAACCGTGCCAATTATCACCTCAATTTATGTACCACTTTGTCTCTCTTTTGGTTTCTCACCACTTGCGACAGTGGCTATCGTAGGTGTAGCGGCTGCATTAGGAGATGCGGGTTCACCGGCTTCTGACTCCACACTTGGTCCAACATCCGGTTTGAATATGGATGGTAAACACGACCACATTTGGGATTCTGTTGTGCCAACCTTTATTCACTACAATATCCCACTATTAGCGTTCGGTTGGATTGCAGCCATGACCCTTTAATCGTTATAATCCCTGCATACATTATGCGGGGATTTTTTTATGTCTATTCAATCATTACTCAAGACGCTCGAGCAAAAAGTACAGCAACTGACTCAAGCCTATCAGGCTGGCTCTGATAAAAAAATCAACGCTAAATTTAACCGCACTTTATTTACCGAAGATTTTGAAACAGTCAGTTTTTATCTCAAAGAAATCCAACAAAGCTTAACTAAGCTATCTAATATCCCCCATCAAAATGAAGAGCAAATTGTATTTATGGCTGAACATCTTTTAGGGCAATGCACCGCCTTGACTGAAGCCATGAATCGCAAGCATAAAGAGCCCATTCAGCCGAAAATAACAGAGCCACAAGTTGCAAGTAGCAAATCACAACATAGCATTCATCGCCTCCCTCCAAGAGAGCGTTTAGATAAATATTATGAAGCCTTACAGAAACTCACAGAGAAATACGAAGAAGCTAAAGCACAAGCAGATACGGCACAAACAAACATTCAACGAGATATGCATAAGCAAACAGCCGAGATTTATTTAACGCGTCGTCAAAAATGTTTAGAAGCGATTGAGACCTTAGAAGAATACCTTGCCTTTAAAGAAGCCCAAGAAAGTGCGGTCAAAAAATAAGATATTTTTTAATAGACTGAAAAGCAAAAATCCCTAAATCTTTCGATTTAGGGATTTTTTGAATTTGATGGCGGAGGAAGTGAGATTCGAACTCACGGAGGGCGTAAACCCTCGCCGGTTTTCAAGACCGGTGCCTTCAACCACTCGACCATTCCTCCGTGATTTAAGCGAGGTGAATAATACGTTTTTTCCCCCACCCCGTCAAGCAAGAAAATAAAAAAATTATCTGACTGACTACTTTTGAATCACAATGTTTTAAAAATACACAAAATAAAAAACGGAACCTATTGGTTCCGTCTTTATGATTAGGATATTACTCTGCTTTCGCTTGTGTCGCTTCAGAATAAATATGGCTAATTGCACTATGATGACCTGCGGCGCCTTTACCGTTAAAGTAATAGCGAGACTCCGTCCACTCTACAATTGGGAATGGTTTAGACTCTTCATCTGGTGCTTTAGCCAGTGTCATCGCGGCTTTTGTATGCTGTACTGCTGAAATGGTACCTGCACGACCTG
>CAUGKJ010000068.1 GCA_959600045.1 uncultured Haemophilus sp. | reverse complement strand
TATTTTACGTACCGATGTTCAAACGGTGCTTTGTGGTGCGGTATCAATGGGCAATCCACATTGTGTTGTTCAAGTGGACGATATTGAAACGGCCAATGTAGCAGAGTTAGGTCCATTATTAGAAAATCATGAACGTTTTCCTGAGAGAGTGAATGCCGGATTTATGCAAGTGATTAATCGTCATCACATTAAATTACGCGTGTATGAACGTGGTGCAGGTGAAACACAAGCTTGTGGCAGTGGCGCTTGTGCAGCCGCGGCTGTTGGGATTATGCAAGGTTTACTAGATAATAAAGTGCAAGTTGATCTACCTGGTGGTAGCTTGATTATTGAATGGGAAGGCGTTGGTTCTCCACTTTATATGACGGGTGATGCGACTCATATCTATGATGGCAACATTCACCTTTAATCTCGCCTAATCGAATAAAAAAATGCGTGGAGAGTATCCACGCATTTTTATTTACTTTTCAATTTTCACTTCACGCTGATTTAATGGCTGCGTTGGGCGGTTATTTTTCCCTTCCATTTCTTCTATCGCGGCAATTTGTGCTTTGCTTGCTTGAATTGGTGCTTTGAAAATGGTCCAAGCCACGTTTTCACTACAAGGTGGAGTAGTGAGCGATCCATTTAAGCGGAAGCGTGCCATCTCTTTTGGTATTAGCGCTTGAATATCAAGTGGTTGAGCCAATTTTTCTTTTTGTCCAACGGTGAGTTTTTTCTCAACGACTGGCGCTAATGCTGGATTAGCTTCACCTTCATTGACCATTACGGCAACAACCGCTAACGCTTTATCTTCACTTTGATGGACAAAATGAATTTCTAAAGGATAATGTTGGCGTTTAAAGGTATGTTCACTTGGTGTGTGAAAGTGAAATTGTTTTAAATAAAATGGTTTATTGTTGAGCGTAATAAATGGGGCATTTTCTTGTGCAACACTGACTTGCACGGTATGTCCATTGTTTTCTACTTGATACTCCGCAGGGAAGTAATTCATCTTAAGTGGTTTATTTGCCACTTTCATGCCATTATCTGCTTCAAGATTAACCGGCGACTGAACCTTCCCTAGCTTACAGGTTTGATACTCGGTGAGCAAATCACCCCAATGTTCAGGGCTTTCTTTCCCATCATAAGACCAATGCGCTTTATGCGTTTGGGCAAATGATGTTGCACTTAATGCAATAAGTAAGCTAGAAAGCAATAGACGAGTCTTCATAAGGCACCTCTCCTTTTTTGTGGTATATGCCTCATCGATTCTACTGGTTCTGTATGATAACTTTTTGATTTTGGTCAAGTTTTGTTTGAGTGTTTAACTCATCGTACGAGTGGGGATAATGCTAAAAAAACCGTCTATTTCGACCGCACTTTTTTAGCCCTGATAGAGTCTTTCTTTCAGATCTTCTGCAGTTTTGCTGGTTTTAATTCGTTCAAAAACGATATCCGCTTCAGGATATTCTTTATTGAGATAGCGTAACCATTGTTTGATGCGGGCAACATGATAAAAACCAGAATCATGGAAGTTTTCCATTTCTGCATATTTTTGTAAGATTTTTTGAATATCCGCCCAAGGCATTTTTTCGAAATTTTGTTTAAGTACAAGGCTTAAGTTTGGGATATTTAATGCACCACGCCCGACCATTAGATCTTCGCAACCTGTCGCTTTCAAACATGCTTGACCATCTTCCCAATGCCAAATTTCACCATTAGCAATTACTGGGATTGCTAAGCGAGATCTCACTTCACTGATTTTCTCCCAATTGATGCGATCGGCACGATACCCATCGGCTTTGGTTCTGCCGTGAATGGTGATTTCAGTAGCGCCACCTTGTTGAACGGCGTCGGCAATTTCAAAAGCTTGTGAAGTACAATCCCAACCTAATCGCACTTTCACACTGACAGGCAAATGGCTTGGTACAGTTTGTCGTAGAGCTTGTGTAGCACGATAAATTAATTCAGGTTGCTTTAGGAGTGCGGCACCGCCGTTACTACCATTCACAGTTTTGGAAGGGCAGCCGCAATTCAAATCAATACCATGTGAGCCTAGCTCAATAGCACGATGGGCATTTTCAGCAAGACAATTCGGATGTTGACCTAAAAGTTGGACGCGAACAGGTGTTCCAGAAGGGGTAAAGCCCTGATTTTTGAGTTCAGGGCAAAGACGATAAAAGACTTTTTCAGGTAAGAGTTGATCCACCACGCGGACAAATTCGGTGATGCAGAGATCATATTCATTCACTTCAGTTAGAAGTTGGCGAACAAAAGGATCGAGCACCCCTTGCATGGGGGCGAGGATAACACGCACTATTTCCAGCCTTTCACTTTACAAATTAAATCGTAAGCAGCTTGGATTTGTTGCGCTTTTTCTTTGGCCATTTCCATCATTTCTGGCGGTAAGCCTTTAGCCACTAATTTATCCGGGTGATGTTCATTCATTAAACGACGATATGCACGTTTTACGGCATTGCGATCATCGCTTTCACTCACACCCAATACTTTATAAGCATCACTTAATGTTGGGCCAGAAGATTGTTGGTAACCACCTTGTTGTTGGTATTGATAGCCACCTTGCTGTTGATAACCGCCCTGTTGGTATTGGCGATAGAATCCACCTTGAGTAAATTGACGAGCTGCAATTTCCATTGCCAGCATTTGCTCAAACTGCATACGGGAAAGACCAAGCTCTTCAGCCACCACATAAAGGACTTCTTTTTCTGAGTCATGTAATTGAGAATCAGCAAATGCGGCCTGTACTTGTACGTGCAAGAACATTCTCAGTAAATCAGCTCGTTGTCCACATCCAATGCGGAATTCGCGAATCACCTGACGTAGTGGAAAATCGGTTGCTTTACCTCGACTAAATGCCTCTTGAGCAAGTTTGCGATGACTCTCATCTAATTGCATTTGGTTCATCAACTGATTGGCTAGTTGAATATCTTCTTCCGTCACTCGACCTTTAGATTTGCTTAAATGTCCTAGTACTGCAAAAGTCGTTTGCATGAAAAGCGCTTGTCGGGTTGTTTTTTTCTTAAAAAAGCTGGAGTTAACAGAACCCATCTCATAAAGTTTTTTATCTGCGATTGAGCCTAAAATGAGTCCAGCGATGGCACCGAAAAAGCCACCCCATTTAAAGCCTAAAATAACCCCGATAATCTTTCCAAAAAAATACATTCTCTTCCCCTAAAGTGCGGTCAAAAAGGTCTTTTGACAATAATGGGCAGACGAAAATGTCTGCCCTTACATTAATATGGCTTTATTCTTATTTTTCAAGTGATGAATTACACACCATAACTTTCACGATAAGCACGCATCGCTGGCAAATATTGCTGATAATCGGCTTCATTTTCAATGAATTGCATTAAATCATCAAAATCAATGATGGAAAGGACTTGGCACTGGTAGTCGCGTTCCACTTCTTGAATGGCAGAAAGCTCGCCTTTGCCTTTTTCCTGACGATTTAATGCAATAAATACAGCGGCTAATTTGGCGTGATTGGCCTCAAGAAGCGCCATGGATTCACGAATAGCCGTGCCAGCGGTGATAACATCATCAACTAATAATACATTGCCGGTTAATGAACTGCCGATTAAATTACCACCTTCACCGTGATCTTTCGCTTCTTTGCGATTAAAGCAAACAGGTGTATCACGATTAAATTGATTGAATAGTGCAATGGAAACGCTCGTCGCAATCGGAATGCCTTTATAGGCAGGTCCAAAAATGACATCAAAATCGACCGCACTTGATTGAATTGCTTTCGCGTAGTATTCACCTAAGCGAGCAAGATCTGCGCCCGTGCTAAACAATCCAGCATTGAAAAAATAAGGACTTTTTCGACCTGATTTTAGGGTAAATTCACCAAATTTGAGCACTTGGCGACTCAACGCGAATTTAATAAATTCGATTTTGTAGCTTTCCATTTTTTGTTCCTATAAACCTAATGCTTCACGTTGTGCAGCGAAGATTTGTTCGCAGCCTTGTTTTGCTAAGCCTAATAAGGTGAGTAATTCTTCGTGGCTGAATGGCTCACCTTCTGCAGTACCTTGTACTTCAATCATGCGGCCATCTTCCATCATCACAACGTTCATGTCTGTCTCGGCGGCTGAATCTTCCACATATTCCAAATCACACACGGCTTCACCTTCAACAATTCCAACCGAAATTGCCGCAACCAGACCTTTGATTGGATTGGTTTTTAATGTGCCGTTAGCGATTAAATCGTTGATAGCATCACATAAAGCCACTGCTGCACCGGTGATAGAAGCTGTTCTTGTGCCGCCATCCGCCTGAATCACATCGCAGTCTAAGGTAATAGAACGTTCGCCAAGGGCTTCTAAGTCAACCATGGCTCGTAATGAACGTGCGATTAAGCGTTGAATTTCCATGGTGCGTCCACCTTGCTTGCCTTTTGCGGCTTCACGTTGCATACGGCTGTGTGTCGAGCGTGGCAACATGCCATATTCTGCCGTCACCCAACCTTGATTTTGTCCTTTTAAGAAACGCGGTACACTTTCATCAACACTCGCCGTACATAATACTTTGGTATCACCAAATTCAACTAATACTGAGCCTTCAGCATGTTTCGTGTAATTACGGGTGATTTTAATTGGACGAGATTGATGATTTTCACGATTATTTGGACGCATTCTGAATTCCTTTATTTTTATTGATAAAAAAGCGTGTCTATTTTAGCACGCTTTTCACTATTTTATGGATTTGCTTGTTCAAACTCACGAATTTTATTAAAGACATCTTGTAAATCTGAGCCGTAGTTGATTTTTTGCAATTCAGGAACAGAGTTTGATTTCACTAACATTCTGAGTGGTTGGAACTGCATATTGCACAAGTAGATTTGTTGATGTGGCAACATATGTTGTACAAAGTGAGTGAGAGCATGAATACCCCCTGTATCGAGTACGGTCACAGCATCGCATTGCAATACGATATGTTTGATTTCGTGATCCGTATGTACGGTTTTATCGTGCAAATCCGCAAAGAGTTTATCCGCCGCAGCAAAGAATAGTGGACCACTGATACGGTAAGCTAACACATCATTCAGATCTTCTGGTGCAGGTTGCTCAATAGCTTTTGTCATTTCCGCAATGGTGCGGATAAACAAGAGACTCGCCAATAATACGCCAACTGAGATGGCAATCACCATATCGAATAACACCGTGAGAATTAGGCAAGTGAACAACACCGCAATTTCATTTTGTGTGGAACGACGTGCCAAACGAATAATTTCAGGCACATTTGCCATATGCCAAGCGACCATTAACAATAGAGCAGCCATGGAAGAAAGTGGTAAGTAAGATAGCGCATTCGCAAAGAATAACAGTGAGAATAAGACTAAGAGTGCATGAACAACACTAGATATTGGTGATACCGCACCCGATTTCACATTAGCTGCTGAGCGCGCAATAGCTGCGGTTGCGGTAATCCCACCTAAGAATGGCGAAACAATATTACCTAAACCCTGAGCCAGCAGTTCATTATTGGAGCGATGTTTAGTGTCAGTCATATTATCTAAGATGACCGCACAGAGTAGTGACTCAATCGCACCTAATACGGCCATTGAAAAGGCTGCAGGTAAGAGAGTCTGTATGCGATCAAAATTCCAATTAATGATTTCCCCCTGCGCATTTGGAATATTCCAAGGTAAGGCAAATTCAGGTAAGACATTAGGAATGCCATTTCCCGTTGTGCCATCCGCTAAGGTGTAGTGGAATGCGGTACCAATGGTTTCAACCGAGAAACCAAATTGTCCTAAGGCTAACGCCATCAGTGTACCAATAATCACAGCAGGTAAATGACCAGGTACAGGTAAACGAAG